>JBGTGJ010000245.1:0-2492 GCA_041746775.1 bacterium | reverse complement strand
TGAAAAAGTTCATCGTCACGATCTTCTCATCCCACAAGAAATTATCGATGGACTCAAAGAGCTTGGTTGTTTTGGTCTTTCCATCCCGCAGAAATTTGGCGGCTTCCAAGACGACGCCAAGGCAGATAACACCGGTATGGTCGTGGTGACAGAGGAGCTCTCTCGTGGGTCGTTGGGGATTGCAGGTAGTTTGATTACGCGCCCTGAGATTCTTTCCAAAGCAATTTTGAAAGGTGGAACGGAGGAACAAAAAAATAAATGGCTTCCACTGCTCGCCTCCGGAGAAAAAATGGCGGGGGTGGCGGTGACTGAACCGGATTATGGTTCCGACGTGGCGGGAATGAAGGTGACGGCGAAACCGCAAGAGCATCAAGGGAAAAAAGGATATGTCATCAACGGGGTCAAAACCTGGTGCACGTTTGCAGGTTATGCCGATACGTTGATGGTTCTTTGTCGCACCGATCCCGACATGTCGAAGAAACATCGGGGGATGTCGATCCTGATTGCCGAAAAGCCGCGATTTGAGGGGCACGAATTTAAGTACGATCAACCGGAGGGGGGGCACATTGAGGGGAAGGCGATTCCGACGATCGGTTATCGCGGGATGCATTCCTACGAAGTTGCTTTTGAAAATTATTGGGTTCCTGAAGAAAATTTAATCGGTGGCGAGTCGGGGCTCGGCAAAGGATTTTATCTACAGATGGAAGGGTTTGCCGGCGGACGTCTCCAAACGGCGGCTCGAGCACTTGGTGTCATGCAGGCGGCATTTGAGTCAGCGCTTCGTTATTCCGACGAGCGAAAGGTTTTTAACAAGCCAATCTTTGAATATGGGATGACGCAGTGGAAGTTGGTTCGGATGGCGGCACTCATCCAAGCGGCCCGGCAGGCGACTTATCATGCTTGTGGTTTGATGGATGAACACCAGGGGCAGATGGAATCCTCATTGGTAAAATTCTATGCTTCCAAAATCAGCGAATGGGTCGCTCGCGAGGCGCTGCAGATCCACGGCGGTTATGGTTATGCCGAAGAATATCCAGTCAGTCGTTATTTTGTCGATGCGCGAGTTTTTTCAATCTTTGAAGGGGCCGAGGAGGTGTTGGCGCTCCGCGTGATTGCGCCAGCATTATTAAAACAATATTTATGAGCATCCTTGTAAACAAAAACACCAAAGTCATCACTCAAGGAATCACTGGCAGCACCGGCCAATTCCACACTCGTGCCTGCAAGGAGTACGGCACCCAAATGGTTGCCGGCGTAACACCGGGCAAAGGGGGGCAAGAGTTTGAGGGGATTCCGATTTTTGATACGGTTCTCGAAGCTAAGAAAAAAACTGGAGCGAATGTTTCGGTCATCTATGTCCCGCCTCCTTTCGCAGCCGATGCGATTCTTGAAGCGGTGGATGCGGAGTTGGATTTAGCAGTTTGTATCACCGAAGGAATTCCTGTTGTTGATATGATCAAGGTGAAACGGGCGATGGAAGGGCGAAAAACCAGTCTGATTGGCCCCAATTGCCCAGGCGTCATTACTCCCGGTGAATGCAAGATCGGGATCATGCCGGGGGCGATTCA
Source organism: bacterium (assembly GCA_041746775.1). Taxonomy (GTDB): domain Bacteria; phylum UBA10199; class UBA10199; order DSSB01; family DSSB01; genus JBGTGJ01. The sequence continues at coordinate 924 of JBGTGJ010000245.1, read as the reverse complement.
TAAACCTGGAAAAGTTGGAGTGGTTTCTCGCAGTGGAACTTTGACTTATGAAGCAGTTTATCAATTAACGGAGTTGGGAATCGGTCAATCTACATGCGTGGGGATCGGCGGAGATCCAGTCAATGGAACCAATTTTATCGATTGTCTTAAATTATTCAACGAAGACCCCAACACCGAAGCGATCGTGATGATCGGTGAGATCGGCGGAACCGCGGAAGAAGAAGCGGCAGCGTTTGTGAAAGCAAATGTGAAAAAGCCAGTGGTTGGTTTCATCGGTGGAATGACCGCCCCCGCGGGAAAGCGGATGGGGCATGCCGGAGCGATCATCGCTGGTGGAAAAGGGACTGCGAAAGAGAAGATTGAAGCATTAGAGGCAGCAGGGATTAAGGTAAGCCGATCTCCGGCGGAGATTGGAAAAACATTAAAATCAATTTTATAAATTCAATTACAAAGGAATTTCATATGCCAACTGAATATACCCTCTCCATCATCAAACCCGACGGTGTTGAAAAAAATCTGATCGGCGAATGTTTTCGCCGCTTTGAAAAAGCGGGATTAAAAATTGTTGCCACTAAAATGATCCACATGGACAAACCGAAGGCGGAAGGATTCTACGCAGTTCACAAAGAGCGTCCGTTTTTTTCTTCATTGGTGAAATTCATGACCCGCGGTCCCGTTGTTGTTTCCGTCCTCGAAGGGGAAAACGCCATTGCCAAAAATCGCGAGATCATGGGGGCGACTGATCCAGCGAAAGCAGATGCGGGGACGATCCGCAAAGATTTCGCGGCGAATATTGAAGAGAATATTGCCCATGGAAGTGATGGGGCGGAGACGGCGAAGTTTGAGGTGGGGTATTTCTTTGATTCAAAAGAAATTTTTTCGCGATAACCATCGTATTGTCAAAAATGTTATAGGACGCTGTTA
>JBGTGJ010000244.1:0-10777 GCA_041746775.1 bacterium | reverse complement strand
CCACATAACCCGACCGGATCGGTCGTTTCAGCGCCGCAACTGCAATCAATCGTTGAGTGTGCCAATGAGCGGAATATTGCGGTCATTTCGGATGAGGTATTTTCAGAATTTTATTTTGGAGAGGGGAAATTTCCTCGAACGATCGAAGTGACGACGCCCAAGCTCGGTTTTACGCTCAATGGTATCTCGAAGATGTTCGCGTTGCCGGGGCTTAAGTTGAGTTGGATTGCAGTGACAGGAGATTCGATGCGTGTTGCAGTGGCAGTGGATCGACTGGAAACCATGGCGGATACTTTTCTTTCTTGCCATTTTCCGATTCAAGAAACGCTACCTGATTTGTTTCGGGAACAAGAATTTTTGAAAAATTATCGCGAGGAAGTCGAACAGAGAAAAAATTTGGCGATGAAGATTTTAAGTTCCTGTTCTGCCATCCAAGTGATTCCTCCTCAGGGGGGATTTTATTTGATAGGGGAGGTTCGAAAAGATTGGGGGATGAGTGAGGAGGAATTTGTGATTTCCCTCATGAAGGAGCAGGGGGTGTTTGTGCATCCAGGATATTTTTACGATTATGAAATAGGGGTGCATTTTGTGATTTCGTTTTTGATAGAAAGAGAAATGCTAAAATCAGGATTGGAAAGGTTAGTAAAATTTTTATGACTTCTTTTAACCTTGCGATCTGTGGTCTTGGTGTCGCCGGAAAAGCTAGATTGGATGCGATTCCACAGATTCAAGGAGTGAAATTAGCTGGAATTATTTCTCGTCGTCCTGAGATCAGAGACTTCACCTTTGAAGCGGCTCTCGCGGATCCCACCATCGATGCTATTGCGATCTCCACCGAAAATACCGATCATCCCGCGCGAGTTGAAAGGTCCCTACGGGCAGGAAAACATGTTTTGTGTGACTATCCACTCGCCTTCGATGGAACGACCGCTTACCGTCTCTACTCCCTCGCAAAACAGAAAGAAAAAATTCTACACGTCGCTCACATCTCTCTACTCTCGGAAGAGCATCACGACCTCAAGCAAAAAATCGCCTCACTCGGCCCATTGCAAAAAGGGGAGTTCTTGTTTCAAGCTGGGTTTAATGAAAAATTAGCGAATCCTTCTTGGGCAGGTCCGGTTTCCATCATTCCGGTTCCGCGGCTCGTTCAGATCGCCGATCTGTTTGGTGCCTATCAGCGGGTTTCCACTGAGCTCGAAAAAAAACCAGACGGGTTTCGTCTTCACCTCCACTTAAAATTTAAGGAGGGGGGAGTTCTCGGTTTCACCGAAGAGCACTATCAGGGATTGCCACGTCGTCGCTCCTTAATTGCTCAACTCACCCATGGACCTCTCTCTTGGAAAACGGGGGTGATGCGTGGTGGGTTGTTTGCCAAGGATTTAGAATGCTTTCGAGATCGGATATTTTTGGGGAAGCCTTGTTATTATGATGAAGGGGTCATGCTGAATATCCTAGAGGATCAGCATGCAATCGCCGTAACTGAATAGGCGATATTTTTTTTGGATCGCTTCATGGTAAGCGGAAAGAATTTTTTCTCTCCCTGCAAAGGCACTCACTAACATTAAGAGAGTCGATTTTGGTTGATGAAAGTTAGTGAGCAGTTGATCGACGATTTTAAATTGAAACCCAGGGCGAATAAAAAGCTGAGTCCATCCACTCGTTTGTTTGGTTAGCCCCCAACTTTCCAATGCACGTAACGATGTGGTTCCTACCGCCAGGATTTTACCTCTTCGTGATTGACACTCCGTTATTTTTTGTAACGTCTCTTTCGATATCTCATAATACTCCTGGTGCATCACATGCTCTTCAATATTTTGTGTCTTCACCGGTAAAAAAGTTCCTGCCCCCACGTGAAGCGTCACGGAGGCGGTAGAAATTCCTGAATACTCTAACTTACTTAAAGCCTCTTTACTAAAATGAAGACCCGCCGTGGGAGCGGCGACGGCGCCAGTGTTTTTGGCGAAGATGGTTTGATAGCGATGCTGATCTTCTGGATTGGGTCTTTCTCTTCGAATGTAAGGGGGAAGCGGCATTTCGCCATAGTTCTGAAGGAATGTGGGATCAATGGGGTTGTCATCGAATCGAATTCTAAAATCATTCTCTTTTAACGAAGTAATAGTAATCGAGAGATGGAGCTCGGATTCTTGGCCTCTTGAAAATAATTTGAGTTGGGTTCCTGCTTTCAATCCACGAGCCGGTGACAAGAAGACAGACCACTCATGAGTTTCCAATTCGCGGAGCAAAAAGATCTCGACCTTTCCGCCGGTCGGTTTTTTTGCAAACAGTCGGGAAGGGAAGACTGAAGTATCATTGAAGATTATGAGATCGTTAGGATGCAAAAATTCCGCAAGATGCAAAAAATGTGTATGAGTGAGCGGATCTGATGCACGAGACATCACTAACATCCGGGAGGCATCACGTTCCAACAGTGGGGATTGTGCAATAAGTTCTTCAGGAAATGAGTAATCGTAATCCGAGAGTTGGTGGGACATATTAATTGATGGCTACTCGCCCCGAGAAGCCTTCATGGTAGCCGTGAAAGAATTGAATCTTGTCATCCCCATAACGCCAGCAGTAAAAACCTTCTCCATTGTCGAAATCGACCAACCAAATCCCTTTCGGCAGACATCCAAGTTTCAAAATCTTTTCACTCCAATGATTTAAAAGTTGGTTAATCTCCTGTTCCACGGCATTCCATTTTTCGGGATCGGATTGGCTGAATTTGAGTTTTTCTTCGAGGATTAAAAACTGATCGAGGGATTCTTTGGTAATCTTTTGAATGAGTGGCAGCATCCCTTCCGCTTCTTCGAGCGAAAACTTTCGCGGTTGGAGAATTTTGACCACTTCACCCATAGAAGAAAGTCTAGGTCTCTTCCGGATAAATGGCAAGCCGGCTCACAACTTTTCCTTCGAGTAAATGTTGTTCAATGATTTCGCGTGCATCCTCTTCTGTGTTAACCTGGTACCATACTGCTTCAGGATAGATGACAACGGTTGGTCCCTTTTCGCAGTGATCGAGACATCCGGAGGCATTGGCGCGGATTTCTCCTTGTAAACCCCGTTTTTTTATCTCTGCTTTAAAATAATCACGAATTTTTTCAGCCCCTTTCGCTTTGCAGCAACCACGTGGTTCTGACGCGGGACGATCATGAGTGCAGATGAAGAGGTGTTTTTCGAATTTGGGCATCTGTTTTTCTCCGGGGCGTACGGGCGGGTCAAATTTTTTTTCTCAGGCAAAAAAGTTTCACCCGCCCCTACATTTAATTCCGACCTTCTCGAAATATTCTTTTCGTTCGCTACATTTATTGCAATTTCCGCAATGATCATTTCCTTGGGGGTCAATGCAAGAGAAGGTGAGATGATAAGGAAAATCGGAGTTTTTTGCAATAAGCTCCCCTTTATTGAGTTGAGCAAAGGGGGTTTGAATTTTGATCGGAATTTCTAATCCTTTGGAACACGCCTGTTCAAACAGCCGAAGAAATGGGGGTTGGCCATCAGCCCATCGATTTTCAATAAGTATGCCTATCCAGATTTCTTCGATCCCTCGGGCTTTGCAAAAGAGGGCCGCTTGGCTCAAAAGGTGCATGTTTCTTCCGGGGATATAGAGGTGTTCGTCGGAACTAGCAGGAATATTTTGACCAGAATAACTCCAATGCTGCGAGAAAATGGGGGTAAGATCTGAGTGAAGTATCGTCAAAGGGGACAGTGCAGGTGATGAAAAAAAATCTAATAACTTCGTGAGCCAAAATTGTTCCACCATTTCCCAGTGGCATCCGGAGGCGATGTAGAGGGGGTGAACTTGGTGTTTTTTTAGCCCCTCTTGCAAAAGTATCGCACTATCTGGACCGCCGCTGGTCAATACGCAGATTGATGGGGATCGCATTTTTTTCTCGTAGCATGAGTGATCTTTTTTTTCCTATTCTTTTCCTTGCTTCCCAAGTGGGTAGATGAGAAATTTATATTCTTATGAAACTTGAAGGAAGCGTCATTTTTATCACCGGTGCGGCAAAACGGGTCGGGCGAGTTATCGCGTTAACATTGGCGGCTCGCGGAGCTGATTTAATTATTCATTACCATCATTCACGAACCGAGGCCTTGGAATTAAAAAAAGAAATTAAAATAAAGTATGGTCGCCGCGTCGATCTGCTTCAGGCCGACCTTGCCAGCCTTCCGGCAATTCGCAGACTTGCACAGAGCGCCTGGAAGATTCGAGGAAAAATCGATGTCTTGATCAACAATGCCTCCACCTTTTATCCGACTCCTCTTGGAACAGTGACGGAGAAACAATGGGCCGATCTGTTTGATGTGAATGCACGCGCCCCGTTTTTTTTGAGTGAATCGATCGGGCTAAAAATGAAAAAGCGGGGGAAAGGGAAGATAATCAATATCGCCGATTGGGCTGCGCTACGTCCTTATACAACCTATATTCCTTATTGTGCGAGCAAGGCTGCTTTGATAGCAATCACGCATGGAATGGCAAAAACTTTGGCCCCTCAAGTGAATGTTAATGCAATCCTTCCTGGGCCGGTGATGTGGCCGGAGGATCTTGGTTCGAAAATAAAAAAATCGGTTTTGAAAAAAACTCCATTACGCAGAGCGGGGAGAGCAGAAGATGTAGCAAATACGGTGAGGTTTCTCATCGAAGAGGGGGATTTTATGACCGGCTCACTCATTCATGTGGATGGAGGAAGGAGTATTTTATAATGTTTCACGTCGTCAAAGAACTTAGTTTTTGCTACGGCCACCGTCTTCTGGATTATGAGGGGAAGTGTGCGCATCCACATGGTCATAATGGCAGGGTTCAGATCGAATTTGCCTTAGAGAAATTGGATCGTCGTGGGATGGTCATTGATTTTGTCGATATCAAAGCGGAGGTGAAGCGGTTTTTAGATGAAGAGTTGGATCATAAAATGATTTTGCGAGAAGATGATGCATTGACGAAGATTCTCCGCGAAATGAATGAGCCAGTCTATGTCATGAAAGAGAATCCGACCGCTGAGAATATTGCCAAAGAAATTTTCCAATATACCAAAGGCCGTAACTTACCGGTCGTTTCCGTTCGGTTGTGGGAAACGGATTCGTCGTATGCGGAGTATCAGGGATAATTTCAAAGGAGTGAGAATATGGCTGTGACATTTCAACAAACCGATCTCGATGTCTTCAAAACCCCGGAATTTAAAAAAAGAATGGAAGCGATCCAGCGTCAGATCCGTCCCAAATTAGTGAAGTTAGGAGAAGAGGTTGGCCCTCTGTTGATGAATCAATTCAAGCGAGAATTTTTCCCCCACACCGCCAAACATATGCGTCGCAAGGTGAATCCCCCCGATGAGACTTGGGTAGCTTTCGGTCCGTCTCCGCGTGGCTATAAGGCGTTCGTTTATTTTTCTTTTTGTATTGGCAAAGCAGGGGCGCAAGCTCGCGTGGTGATGAAAGATGAATCGGACATGCGTGCCACGCTCGGAAAAAATCTTCTGCAGAATGCGGGATATTTTGTGAAGCATCGTGGAGATTTTACCTCTCTGCTCGATTATCAGGGGCGCGATGCCAATTATCATCCAGCAAAAATTTCTGATCTGGCCACTTTTCTCAAAGAGAGTGGCAATCGGCTCATCCATCTCAAGACTGCACAGTTAGATGTAGGTTATGAGTTAAATCCCAAAAGCCCCACGCTTGCTCAAGAAATTGTTAAAAGCTTCGATCTGTTATTTCCATTTTATGAATGTGGTTTGAAGACGGGAGTAAGGTTTTGAAAATCTACACAAAAAAAGGGGATGCCGGACAGACTTTCCTCTTTGGAGGAGGGCCTTATCCGAAAGACAGCGAGAGGATTGCTGCTTATGGAGAGGTCGATGAACTCAACAGCGTCGTCGGGTGTGTCGTGACGGAGTTGAAGGAGAAAGATTTGCAAGAAATTCTCCACCGAGTGCAAAAAGAACTTTTTGTTGTAGGGGCAGAATTGGCCACTTTAAAACCATCTGTTGAGATGCAAGCCGGCTTTATTCAAGAAAGGCATGTAGCAAATTTGGAGCATGAGATTGACCAATGGGAGACCGAATTAACGCCGCTGACCAAATTTATTCTTCCCGGGGGTTCAAAACCATCCGCTTGGCTTCATTTGGCTCGTACCGTGAGTCGCCGGGCCGAGCGTTCCTTGGTCCACTTATCTCACGATCTTACAGTCCGTCCCGAATTGCTGTGCTATATGAATCGTCTTTCCGATTGGTTTTTTGTGTTGGCTCGTCTGATCAACCATCGATCGAAGGTTCAGGATATTCTTTGGGAAGGAATGCTCTAAATTGCTCAAGTTATCCATTTTGGACCGCTTTTTTTGGACGAAATTAGACAGATTTAGATAACGTTAGCCTCTCCTTTTTTCTCATCTTTTTGAAATTCCTACGATTTTTTTTTCTCATTCCATTGGTATAGAGTTTGCTCCTTTATAGATTAACAATTGAAGCCTCAACTTGACTCCTCCCATTTTCCGGGAAGGCCCCTGTCACTCCCTTACATTTTAAAAGATGTAGGGGAGCATAAAGGGGTTTTTCCTGATCTGTGTTTTTAGGATTGAGAGTTAGTGTGAGCTAAATTCTGGTAAATTATGGCGACTGATCCACCATTTAAATCTTCTTATACCGATGAGTTAAACTTTTGGTTTTGGAAAGATCGTTTTCTTGATCTTCCCGGATCCCCATTAGGAAATCCGCCTGAGCAAGTTCTTCCGACTACCACTTCTCCACAATTTTTTAATTTTGATCATAACACCCTGATCAACTCTTCACTGGGCCAAGAGGACTCTTCGGACTTACTCAATCGGCCGATCCATCTTTTTGTGATTTTTTGAAGCCAAATTTCGACATAAGTGATCAACTCCAGTCAAGCTTCAACATCCTTGTAGTCACTCAAGATCGAACCTTCTAAAATAATTCAGAAAAATCATCTCCATCAACTGGTACATCTTTTGCTTTATTTCTATTTTGTCCAAATCCTCCATTTCTGGACAAGGCCCCTGTAAGCTCCTCTACAAAAATGTGGGGGAGCACTAGAGGGACTTTTTCGAGGGGAGTCAAAGGCGGGTAATCATTCCCGCCTTTTTTATGCCCAATCTTCTAATAAAAAGGCTCCATGATTGGGACCTTTTTCTTTTGCTTTTGTCTTTTCGAAGAAATTGGTATTTTTAGTTTCTCATGAATGCACCACAAAACTCCTCGCTTCGTAGCTCTCTTGATCAATTGGTCATGAGTGTTGAGCTCACTCTTATTAGTATCATCCAGGGAATAGCACTCTATTTTCTGGTGGAGAATTCTCATCCTCTTCTCGTTAACCTCCAGTGGGTTTACTGGCCTTATGTTGCCACTGGATTGATCACGATCTTTCTGTTTTGGTCCCGCTCCGTCATTCATACGCTTACGATTATTCGCTGGCCAATCGAGTTTGGGCATAATTTTTTTTACATTGCTTGCACTTTAGTTGAAGCGGTTACTTTTACACAGATCGACCAACCGGTTCGATGGTTTGTGCTTACAGGAATTTTTTCGGTACTGATCTGGTTATTGTTTGTTTGGGATTTGCGGGTGATGAGGAGACAATTTAAAAGCAATCCTCACTTCCTTCCCGCTGAGATTTATCAGCGGGTTGAAAAGGATCAATTAACTAATATTTATTTTTTAGTTCCAATGACTATTTTATTTAATTTTGCGGCTGCTTGGATGGTGAAACAGTGGGGACATTCGATGTTTTTTGCTGGTTTTCAGCTGTTGGCGGCTTTGGGGTATTTGTTTCTTGTGATTCGCTTTTATCGTGGAATTTCTGCTCAATTGACTGGGGCCGCAGGTAATTAAGGTAAAAATTATTATAGGAAATGGATCCCTGTTTTCACAGGGATGACAAATTATTTTTTTGATTTCCACTCATGGATAAAATCAATCAATGCCATGACGTGATCCACTGGTGTTTCCGGCAAAATTCCATGTCCCAGATTAAAGATGAAGCCTGGTTTCGATCCGACCGCTTCTAAAACTCTTTTGGTTTCTGCCAAGAAAACTTCGGGTTTAGAAAAAAGTAATACCGGGTCGAGATTCCCCTGAATCGCGACGTCTCCTAATTCCTGCCAAGCTTGAGCAATGTCGACTCGCCAATCGACTCCGATCACATCCCCTCCCGCTTTTTTCATCAAGGGGAGTAATGCTTGAGTGTCGGTTCCAAAATGGATCGTAGGAATTCCTTCAGGCAGGGAAGAGAAAAGCCGCTCAGTGTGAGGGAACACAAATTCTTGATAATCATGTGCAGGTAAAGTTCCGATCCAACTGTCGAAGATTTGGAGGATTTGACAACCAGCTGCCACTTGAGCTTTGAGATAGTCGATGCTGGCGGTGGTGATTTTTTCCAAGAGCTCGTGCCAGAGTTTGGGCTCTTCATGCATTAAAGTTTTGGTCGGAATGTAATTTTTAGAACCTCTCCCTTCCACCATGTAAGCCGCGACAGTGAACGGGGCACCGCAGAATCCGATGAGAGGGATTTTCGGGTGTAGGTTTTTTCGAATCTTTCGGATCGTCTCCATGACGTAGCCGAGTGATTCCTTTACCTCGACTTTTTTGAGGTTTTGAATTTCCTCTGCCGTTCGCACCGGTCTAGCAATCACTGGCCCTTCCCCTTCTTTGTAGGCGAGCGGAACGCCGAGTGGTTCTACAATCAGTAAAATATCTGCGAAGAGAATCGCGGCATCGACCCCCAGTCGTTCAACCGCCCCAATGGTGACCTCTGCGGCAAGGTCGGAATTTTTACAAAACGACAAAAAATCTAAACCATGACGCGCCAACTGATACTCTGCCATGTAGCGTCCCGCTTGCCGCATCAGCCAGATCGGAACAGTATCATTCCTTTCTTTTCTGCAAGCGCGCATCATTGGAGAGTTTCGCAGCAGTTCCTCTGCATTTCCTATCGACTCTTTTTCCTCCAATCGCACCCAAGACTTTTCTGCTCGGGCTTGTTTTTGCTTCACGATCTCTGGACCAAACTTCGCCCCTTGTTCCACCATCGCATCCATCTTGTTGGGGGTTGCTTCGTAGTCGGCGAAGAGCTGTTTTTCCTCCAGCGTTCCTGAAGTGGTGGGGCCAATGGATATGATGGCAATTTTTGCTAAGGCTCTTCTCAGCTGAAGTTCTCGTTCCACGGAGCCAGTGACTTGGAGTAAGTGGTGGACTTGAACCGAGGTGGTGAGCAGCAAAATATCAATTTTTCCTGCAATGATCTCTTCAATCGCTTTTTTGAGTGGATTCAAATCTTCCGGTAATCCCCAATTATAAACCTTGATAGGAGTGAGGTGAGCGCCACGTTCTTTTAATTCCTCCAAAAAGGGGAAATTAGGAATTCCGTATTCCAATATAGCGATTCGTTGTTGTCGAATCAGATTCTCTTCTTCCAAGATCATCAGAATTTCGTTCCAAGTATTGGGCTCCGGTGCTGTGAAGGCGATCGGGATCTGATTCATCTTGCAGACGGCAGTCGGTTTGGGGCCGCGGACGACGATCTTGGTTTTGGTGGAGAGGGCTTTAAGGATTCGCTCCTTAGAGAATTTGGTTTCTAAAACCTTGAGGAGTGTTCTGGTTGCGACGCCTGTCATGAGGATGACTAGGTCGAATTCCCCTTTCTCTAACTTTTCAAAAAATTCAAACGCCTCGGAATTATCCTCCAATGGAATCTCTCGCATCGAGGGTGCGACGAGCGGGGTTCCGCCGAATTTCTCGATTAACTTCTCCATCGGTTTGGCCATTCGGCTTTCCAAAGAAAGCACGCGAAGACTGTTAAAATTGCTTGCCTGGTCGGACATAATAGTTGCATCACCTACCCATGCGGTTGAAAAAAGATCAAATTCAAAAGTTGAGTGAAGCAGTGCTTCGAGGGCTCGAGGCCAAAAAATTGATCGTCGCCAAGACTGGTTCGGGAGATCTTTTAGAAAAAATCCGTCAAGTCATCACTGCTAATTTTGAGGCCGAAGATCGACTTGATGAAGAGATCCGCAAGCTGATGGAAAAATATCGGGCCCAAATTTCCGCGGGGCATATGAATGAGCAGCAGGTGTTTCAAATGATTAAAAAGCAGTTGGTGAAGGAGAGGAAATTAGTCCTATGAAACTCACCGAAGACCGCATCTCCCACATCTCTCATCTCATCTGGGATGCCCTCTATGATGATGACCTGGTTGACTATCCCGATGATGAAGAGGCGCTTTTGGGGATCAAAAAGGCGATGTTAAATTATTTCAAGGTCGAAGATGAGATCGATGACCGAGTTCGTGAGAAGATCACGTCCCTGAAACGGGGGGTCCAGGAGGGGTCTCGTGAGTGGGAGATCCTTTATAAGAAGTATTATGAGGAAGAGGCGGGGAAGAAGGGGTATTGAGGAGGCTCAGAGCTAAAAAAATGAAACTTTATTCAGTCCTCATCTTGACACTTCTCATCTAAAACATATATGTCTCCCAGGCTTTGAAATTCGATTGTCGAGGGTCAGAGCCTAAAAATCCAAAATAAATTCAGTAAGTTCTTAAAAATATCCATAATCAGGAGGAAGTCTCTATGGCAAAGAAGCTCAATATTCGCCCATTGCGAGATCGCATCATTGTGAAGCGATTAGAAGAAATCGAAAAGACCCGTGGGGGGATCATCATCCCCGATTCCGCGAAAGAAAAACCACAAGAGGCCGAAGTGGTCGCGGTAGGAAGTGGTCGAGTTGATGATAGTGGTAAGACTGTTCCGATCGACCTTAAGGTTGGAGACAAGGTT
>JBGTGJ010000243.1:0-3829 GCA_041746775.1 bacterium | reverse complement strand
GCCGTCAAGGCGTTGGATGGACTGAGGGCAAAGGAATCGATCGCGGATCACAAGGTTCTACTGAAGGATGAAAGTCCAGATGTGCGTTTGAGGACGATCGCGGATCTTCGGGGGCTGCTGAAGGATGAGGATCCAGATGTGCGTTCGAGCGCCGTCAAGGCGTTGGGTGAAATGGGGGCAAAGGAAGCGATCGCGGATCTCCGGCTGCTGTTGAAAGATGAAGAGGCGCCTTTACTTGTACGGTTATTTGCGGCCACAGCCCTGGGTAAATTGGGTGTGAGGGAGGCTCTGGCTGACCTTCGTCAGGCATGGGAAAGTTATGATGGGGAGGAGCTGTTTAATAATGAGAATTATTGGTTCGTTGAGGGGCTAGCTAGTTTAGGCGGAACCGAAGATCTCCTTATTCTGGTAAAAGAAGATTATCAAAGCCCAGATATACGTCATCAGGCCATGAAGGCTCTGGATAAACTCGCACCTGGTTGGGACCAAGCGATCGTCGACCAAGCCAAAGAGCTTCCCAAAATTCTCCAAGAAGAACTCCAACGCCAACCCGCTGAAGTGCAAGCGGCCAAGGCGGACGAGATTGCGAAGTTGTTGGCGCTTTTGCCGAAGCAGGGAGGTGGAGAATCTGCGGAAGTTTTAGCCATTCGTGGGAAAGTACAACAGATATTACACCAAGACGATACTGCAAATATTTATCAAATACTGTTTAAAATTTGTGAGGATTTACCCGAATCACAAGAAATTGGAGCCGATATTCTTTTTGGAAGGATGTTTAAAGAAATTATTCAGGAGAATATTGAGAGCGCCTTGGATCAATTACCTGGATATTCCACTGAAGACAAACTGATGTGGATTGGAGCTAATAAACTCACAAAGGGCCTTCCATATCTGAAGAGCAAGTTAAGTGATCCTAATGATAGTGTAAAAGCTCATGCTGCCCAGGCCCTAGGGTATTTGGGAGTAGTAGATGCTGAAGTCATTCAAAAACTCCAAGCTTTTCTCTATGAAGGCAATGCTGGAACGGTAAAGGAGAATGCAGCTTTCGCTTTAGGTAAGTTAGGTGTCAAAACTCCTGAAATTGTCCAGGGGTTATTGACCATCTTAAAAAATGAAACAGAATATCGATTGGCCCGTGCGGCTGCGGTCAGTGCTCTTGGGGACTTGCAAGCTAAAGAGGTAATTAGAGACATTATAGATGTCGATCTCCAAACCTCTGGAAATGATATTTTTAAGAATTCTATTTGGGGGTCATTGGTCAAATTAGGAGTAAGACAAGAACCAGTTGAAAAATTTGAATACTCTCTTGATGGTCTGCGAAGCGCTTTAAATAGAAAAAACTTTAATACTTTTAGGTTTCCATCACTTATTGTTGCCGATGAGATTGCACCAGGTTGGGATAAGAAGATGATAGAACCTGGGAAGAAAATTCTTCAAATTGTCCATGAAGAAATCAACAGAAGGGGAATTGAAGGAGAACAAGAAAAAGCGGGTAAGGTGAGTCAACTCGCCACCAACCTCCCCACCTGGAGCGGCAAAGATTCACAAGGCAAACCTCTCAACCCCAAACTTGCCGAAGAACTGCAAAAATTTATTCCTCCTCCAGAACGAATGACGATGGTCGGTCCCACCGTCGAAGCATTGCGTGGGCTGATTGCTGGTATCCTTTCTAACAACCCTGTTTATTTAATGGGAACCACAGGGGTTGGAAAAAATAAAATCCTTCGTTACCTCGCTCATCTCACCAACACTCCTTTGTATCGAATTCAATTTGGAAAAGAGACCGATCATTCGCAGTTGTATGGGCATTTTGAAGTCGATGTGGTGACCAATGCTGAGGGAAAGCAAGAACGTCGAATCGTGTTGAAAGAAGGCAAAATGCTCGATGCGATTCGCTACGGTGGTTGGGCGTTGTGGGATGAAGTGAATTTGGCGAATCCGAGTTTTCTCGTGGCGCAGAATGATCTCGTTCAAAATATCAAGCGAGGCACGGTGTGGGTGAAGTTGGGTGGGAAGACGGTCGAAGTAAAGGTGCATCCGAACTTCCGCCTCTTTGCGACGGGTAATCCGATTAGTTTTGCTGAGAGGAAGCCGTTGGAGCAAAGTTTTGGGGATCGGTGGATGAAGGTGGGGGTGAGGAAGTTTACGGTGGAGGAGCAGCAGGGGATTCTTAGGGATGAATTTGGAATTCAGAAGACAGATGACAGAAGTCAGAAGACAGAAGGGGCAGGAAAGACTGTAGAGACGGTCCCGGTGGGACGTCTTCCCCTCTCCGATCCCTCCATCATCCACATTCCACAAATATTAAATCTCCTCGACAAAACCATCGGTCGTGAAGGGGTCGTGACGCCGCGGACGATGATGCGGGTGGCGCGAAGAATTGCAGAGAAAGAATCACAAGGAGAAACATTATGGCAGGGTGACGCCGCGCAACCACAGCTTACCGAATTGGGCATGAAGGTTTTCTTGCAAGCTTTCGAAGCGGAAATCTTAGATGGCCTCAATGCTGAAAAATACAAATCCGTTCTCCAAGCTTTAGAAAATGCGATTCCACGCGGCGATCAAGCGATCGAGCCATTCCTCAACATTCCCACGACCAAGACTGAGTATGATCAAAGGACTGAGTCCTACCGAACCAGACTCAAAGAAGAATATCAAAAAGATGATCGCGGAAATTTCGTCGAAGCCTCCAGCGGATGGGAAGATCTCATCCCCGTTCCCACCACCTTAAAATATGCTGCAAAAATTCTCGACTCTCTCATGCGAGGAGACAATGTCCTCATCGAAGGGGCCCCCGCCATTTCAAAATCTGCTGCACCAAAGTGGATTGGAAAATTACTCAAACAACAAGTGGTCGAAGTGACCGGCGATCCCGAGGCAAGTGCGGCGGAGATGGTGGGGATGCCGACCATTGATGAGAATGGGAATTTGGTGTTTCAAAAAGGATATGTTCTCGAAGCTTTAGAAAAAGGAGCACTTCTTGTTCTCAACGAAGCGAATCTGATTCGTGCTGATGTTCTTGAAAGATTAAATTCCGTCTTCGATGATGAACGAATGCTGATGGTGACAGAGAACGGCGCAAAAGTTCCGATCAAAGCACACAAAAATTTCCGCATCGTCTTCACGCAAAATCCCGCTGAGATGCAAGGTGGTCGACGACAACATTCTCCAGCGCTTGAAAATAAATTCCGAAAAATAGTGGTGCGAGATGATTTCAAACCCGAAGAGTTGGTTGAGATCGTCAGCAAGACTCAGCCCGAACTCGCTGGTGTTGCTAAAGAGATGGTTGATCTCCACGTCGAGGCACAAAAGATTCTAAAACCCGAAGGTGAAACGGTGACCCTCCGCGACCTGCAACGTTGGGGTGCGATTGCGGCAACGATGGGGAAATTGCCGGTCGTGAGCCCGGAGGAAGCGCTGATGATGGGGGCGGAGTTGGTTTATAGTGGGAGGACGGTGAATGAAACGGTGAGGGAGAAGTTGGCGCCGGTGATGGAGAAGTTGAGAACAGAGTTAAAAGATAAAAAGATTGGTCCAGCGGAGGATGAGCAGGTCCAGAATATTCGACGCCAGGTTCGGGAATATCTACATCAAGATTCAATTACTAATTTTGAAGATCTCTATCGAGCCTTCGCAGCGGAACGTGGGCTGTCGTTGGAAGAATGGCTAACAGTTACGCTTCGAGAAGCTGATGCTACAAAAGTAGAAACAATGCTCGACCAATTAGGCTGGGATGAGCGGAGTCAAGTATACTTTATTCGTGCTTCTAAAATCAAAGGAGGGGTTCGAAGGTTAATCAGTATCCTTGATTCTCAGAATCGATCTGCTC
>JBGTGJ010000242.1:0-6245 GCA_041746775.1 bacterium | reverse complement strand
TTAATCCAAAGGCGAGTAGTAAGCGGAGAGAAAAGGAGAGGTATTCACTCATCTTAGGATAAAAGACGATCCCAGTTCCTTTCAAAATATCCACCACAAATCGAAAACCGGCGGGGAAAACGGCAAAATAGCCGAACAGTGATCCGCTGATGAATAAAAGCCCGCTGATCAAAGCGATCGGAGCGATTCCACGACGTTCTTTTTTTTCTAAACCGGGATGGATGAAGCTATATAAAAAATAAAAAATAATGGGAGAGGCGAATAAAATTCCAAATACCAACGAAATCTTAAAGTAACCTGCATACGATTCAAAAGGGGAAGTTGTAATGAAGTGAGAATTCTCCGGTAGTACTTTTTGTAATGGGATTTGTAGGGCTTGAAATAATTGAGGAGAGAAGATGAGCGAAATAGCTGAAGTTAATAATATCGCCATGCATGATTTGAGCAAAGCTTTGCGTAGCTCTTCTAAATGCTGCAAAAATGTCATCGTTTTTTCGTTCATGCTTGATTTAAGATTTTTGAGTGGGAGGGGTTTCGTTGTCGGATTGAATCTCTTTTTCCACGGTGGTTTTTAGATTTTCGGCAGCATCTTTAAATTGCCGGTAAAAGCGCCCCAGTTGAGACGCTACTTTGGGTAGCTCTTTAGGCCCAATAAAGATCACCGCAATCAGCAAAACTAACAGTAATTCTGTGCCGCCGAGTCCAAACATAGCTCCCCGGTTAACAATCCTTTCATCAAAAGAAAAGAGGTAAAAAGGTAGTAGTAAAAAGGTCGCTCCTCTTTGAGTCTTGGGATATTTGAGGAATTTGATTCTTGGATGTAGGACACCATTTCAGGATAAAAATTGATTGTAGTCTTCAAGATAAATTACAATGAGTAGCCATGTCTAAGACCGGAATCATTCACGACCCACGTTACCTTCTTCACGAAACCGGCAATTTCCACCCCGAACGCCCCGATCGCTTGCGTGCGATTGAGAAGCGTCTAAAAGAAGATCACTGGTTAGAAAAATTCCAAGAGATCTCACCACGCAAGGCGACATCTGATGAAATTCTTTTAGTTCACGATCGTGAACATCTGGAACAAGTCGCTCATACTGCCGAAAAAGAAGGGGTCTATTTAGATGGGGATACCTTCGCTGGTCCCAATACCTACGACATTTCTCTTCTCGCTGCGGGAGGTTTGCTGGAAGCGATCGATCGTGTGGTGGCAGGAGAACTCCAAAACGCCTTCGCTCTCGTCCGTCCTCCCGGTCATCACGCCGAACGCTCCTACTCCATGGGTTTTTGCATCTTTAATAATGTCGGAGTGGCTGCGGAATATCTGATCAAGAAACATCATTTCAAAAAAGTCGCAGTGATCGATTACGACGTCCATCATGGCAATGCGACACAACACATGTTCTACGACCGCCCTGATATTTTTTACATCTCCACCCATCGTTATCCATTCTATCCTGGGACTGGTGCGGCTTCGGAAAAAGGGAAGGGGGCAGGGGCGGGGTATACGTTGAATGTTCCGATGTCTGCAGGAGAAGGGGATGCCGAGTACCAAGCTGTGTTCCAAGACAAAATTATTCCTGCTCTGCGTGAATATCGGTCCGATTTTCTCTTGGTTTCCGCCGGGTTTGATGCGCATTTTCGAGATCCACTCGGAGGAATGAGGGTGACGGAGCAAGGGTTCCACTACATGACAAAAGAATTGGTTCAAGTCGCCCAAAATTATTGTGATGGTAAAATCGTCTTTACCTTAGAGGGGGGTTATGATTTGGAAGGGCTCTCCAAAAGTGTCGAGGAGGTTTTCAAAGTATTAACTGCGAAATAAATCCATTAGGAGGGATGATGAAGAAAATTTTAAGTTTTACTGTAACTGCCTTAGTGCTTACTGTTTTTACCGCCTGTCCCAAAAAATCGAATCAAGAAAATATCGAAATCGATTCTATCACTCAAAAAGTAGAGGAGAAAATCATGAACCAAACTAAATTTACCGAACCTAAAGCCAGCACGGTCGATGCAACCAAAAGTTATGAAGCGGTGATCGAGACCGATAAGGGGAATATTAAAGTGAAACTTTTTGCCAAAGAAGCACCACTCTCTGTCTCCAATTTCCTTCAATTAGCAAAAGGTGAATTCTACGAAGGGCTGACCTTTCACCGAGTGGAGCCTGGTTTTGTGGTACAAGGAGGAGATCCTGCGGGGAATGGGACTGGCGGACCTGGCTACACCATTCCAGCTGAAATTGGATTGCCTCACGTGAAAGGGGCATTGGCTTGGGCGCGGACGGGGGATGAAGTGAATCCTGAACGCCGTTCAAGCGGTTCACAATTTTACATTGCTTTAGAACCAATCCCATTTCTCGATGGCAACTACACGGTGTTTGGACAAACGATTGAGGGGATGGACGTGGTGAGTAAGATTAGGCCGGGGGATAAGATTAAGAAAGTGACGATTAGCGAATAGTAATAAGGTAGGGTTTTTTAGATAAAATGGATCCCGGCTTTCGCCGGGATGACACTTTAGTTGTTTGTCATCCTGGAGAAATCCAGGATCCATTTTCTATTATTCCAAATCCTTCGTAAAAAACTCCGCCCCTCCCGATCCATTTCCTCCCGATCCTCCAGCGACTCCAGTTCCAACGCCCGCATCCCCCATTTCCGCATCCCCCGCACTTGATCCTACTTGCAGTGGAGCTTCGTAGATCGTGAGGTCGATCCATTTGGGAATCGTAAAATCTTTCGTAGCGTACTGCTTCGTCGCCTCTTTCATAAAAGAGAGCCAAACGGGGGCAGCGACTTGACCACCGGTCGCCCCTTTGCCGAGTGATTTGGTTTTTTCATCAAACCCTAGCCATACGCCGGTGAGTAGGTCGGGGGTAAATCCGATGAACCATACGTCTGTTTCGTTGTTAGTCGTACCGGTTTTTCCACCTGCAGGTTTTCCTAAAGCAAGAGCCCTGGTTCCAGTTCCAGCCTTGACGACATCTTGAAGGATATTGATCATAGTCATGGCAGTCTTCGGTGAAATCTCATAACCGGCCGGGATGTAATCACCATACAGGATTTTTTTCTCGTACTCGGTGAGGTGGAGATCATCTTTTTCAGTCGCGATTTTAGCTTCGGCTAGCAGTTGTTCATTGAATCCAGTCTCTTCCCAAGTTTTCGCCTTAGGAACGCTGGGTTGAGTTTCAGATTTTGTGGTCTCAGGTGTCGCACTATCTTCACCTTCTTTAGGTTCTTTAACCGCAGCTGATTTTTCCCCTTCCTTCTGCTCTTCTTCAATCGTTTTATAACTAATTAGGAAGGGGAGTTTGGGATCTTGGCGTTCTTCGACGATCGTTCCGTGAGAATCGACAATTTTTTCGATTAGGTAAGTGCGTGGTCTAATTCCGCCCGTGACAAAAGTTCCATAAGCGGTAGAAAGTTCCGATAACAAGATGTCATTGGCTCCTAAGGCCATCGAATAATATTTTTGAATGTTGGTGGTAAGCCCTAACTTTCTCATGAACGCGTCGAGGTAATGAGTGCCAATATCCATCACGATACGGACCGTCACAACGTTTCGCGAGTTGACTAAAGCACTCCGGAAAGTGGTGGGGCCGTAATATTTCCCGCCATAATTTCTTGGGCTCCAAAATTTTCCCGCAGATTCTTCATAGACAATAGGAGAGTCTGAAATGACCGTGCCCGGGGTATATCCTTTATCGACGGCGGCGGCATAGATGAGTGGCTTAATCGAAGAGCCTGGTTGACGTAGTGCTTGAGTAGCGCGGTTAAATTCACTCTTACGAAAATCTTGCCCTCCGATGATCACTTTTACTTTTCCGGAAAAAGGCTCGTAGGAATAAATCGCTGATTGAACATCCGAAGATTGAGTGAGCACAAACCTTTTTGAGGTGGCGAGAGTGGTGATTGTGGTGATCGCATTATCGTTTTCTTTTTCAACCTTAGTGTCTGAAGCTTTGCTTGTTTCTTTAACCTTGACCTCGACGATATCTCCGACTCGGGGGGCCCATGGTTTAGAACCGTGAGCGGGTTTTTTGGCCCATGCGAAGTCTTCTTGATTAATGCTCCCTTCCGTATTTCCAATTTTAACCTTGAGAACATCAGATCCAGCTTTGGTGATGATCGCTTCATAAATGCGGCCAGAAATTAGCGGGATGGGAGTAGATAGCGCTTGTTTGAGTTCTGGGTCGTTGAGGTAATCGACTTTGTCTTGTTCGCTTAATAGTCGGAGGTGGTCTGCAGTAAGGTAATCATCAATCTCTTTTTGTGTTTCAAGATGTCCCACCGGCCCTCGATATCCAAAACGGCGAATGTAAGGGGCGACTCCATCCAGCACCGCTTTTTGAGCTTGTTGGTTCATTTCTACATTTGCGGTCGTGTAGATCTTCCATCCCCCTTTATAAAGAGGATCGGTTCCGTATTTTTTCTGTAAAGTGCGACGGACCTGTTCGACAAAGTAAGGGGCGTATTTAAGATTAAATTCTTTGTCGGTGCTCGCTTGGTAAACTTTAATAGGATAATTTTTTGCCTGAGTCGCTTCTTCTCTAGAAATGAACCCCTCATCTTGCATTCGATCGATGACGTAGTGCATTCGTTGAATGGCCCGTTGCGGATTGACCAGAGGATTAAAGAGGGAAGGGGCCTTGGCTAATCCGACGATCATGGCGATTTCGGCCAACTGCAATTGATCTATGTCTTTATGAAAGTAATTCTTTGCGGCAGCGGCGACACCATAAGCTCGGTTTCCGAAAAATATTTGATTGAGATAGATGTAGAGGATTTGGTCTTTGTTAAATTTTTGCTCGATCCGTGTCGCCAAAATAGCTTCTTTAATCTTACGGCCGTAGGTTCGTTCTGGGCTAAGTAACAACGCTTTGGTCACTTGTTGAGTAATCGTCGAGGCCCCTTGAACGATATGTCCTGCCTGAAGATTGGTGAGAAAGGCTCGAAGTATTCCGTAAGGATCGACTCCGCGGTGCTGAAAAAAGCGATCATCTTCGCTAGCCACGAAACCTTGGATGACTTTTTTTGGGATCTTTTCAATGGGGGTTAATATTCTCGCTTCGGTCCAAAATTCTCCGATTTTTTTCCCCTGATCATCAAACACTTCGGCCATCACAGGTGGTTTGTAGTCTTCAATTTTATCTAATTTGGGTAAATCTTTAGAAATATAGAGATAATAACCATAGCCACTGGCAAAGATCAGAAGGACAAATCCGACACTTCCTAAGATGGCCAATTTAAGGATGCGAAAGAATGAAGAGAAACCAGATTTTTTATTTTTCATGATTTGAAAATACCCCTGTAATTATAACGATAAAATAGGTTTAACATGGTGTTTCAATTTCTCGCAATAGGAATAACTCTAGCTACGAAATTCACTTGACCAAGAGCCTCTCCCCCTTTAAAAAGCCTGGTCTAGATCCAAGAATTTCTCTTGGTAATAACTCACATATTAACCTGGGAACTGGTCGTTTGGCTTTCCAAACATCCGTTTTTTAAGGTTGCCTACATAAAAGGGGAGAACATTTTATGTTCCGATATTTACTAGGTATGGTCCTGCTGACCAGCTTGGTCGCTGGTGGGACTTTTGGTTGTAAGAAAACAGAGGTTGAAGTTGAGCCGACACCAATGATGGCACCTGAGATGGGGGCTGAAGGGGCTGCTGCTCCTGAAGAGAAGAGAATGGAAATGCCTCCGATGCCAACTCCTCCGCCTCCTGCGATGCCAGCTCCTGCTGCTCCAGAAGGGATGATGATGCCACCACCACCGCCTCCTCCAGCTCCGGAAGGGATGATGATGCCTCCTCCTCCCCCTCCGCCAGCAGCACCCGGTGGAGAGATGATGATGCCACCTCCTCCGCCTCCGGCGCCGCTTGGCCACTAAGTCTTTTGAGAACAAAAAAAATCCCGTTCAGTTGAACGGGATTTTTTTTGGTAAAAATTAATTTTTAAAGATTGTCAGCTTTGACGACATTGGCTGCTTGAGGCCCTTTGGCTCCCATCGAGAGATCAAATTCTACCGCTTGCCCTTCAGCCAAAGTTTTATATCCCTCTCCGGTGATGGCGGAATAGTGAACAAACACATCTTGCCCATCGTCCTGCTCAATAAAACCAAAACCTTTATTGTTGTTGAACCATTTGACCTTGCCTTTTCCCTTTTCGCTCATAGAAAAACCCTCCATCTAAAAAAAATGTTGGTGAATAAATTTTTAGGGACGGGCGTCAGGTACATTAACCGGGG
>JBGTGJ010000241.1:0-10990 GCA_041746775.1 bacterium | reverse complement strand
GACCCCTAAAAAAGAAGCGATGTCCTTATAACCAGAAAGAACTTTGCTCGATGGAGATTGCATAATTTTTGACTCAGAAAAATTTCATGAAAAATTTTAATTGATCCTTTTAAAATTTTCCCACAATACTCCCACAAAAGGAGACAAAAACGACCCAATAATGACCTTATAACGACCATTCTGTACATTTTAATGATCTATGATAAAGTCGATAATTGTTATTTACTTTAGATACTTAGCTTTTAATGTTAAGGAATGAAGAGAACTAATGGGCGTGCATGGCATTCAAGAGGTCGGCGGTTCGATCCCGCTCGTCTCCACCATCTTTCTTCAAATTAACCATCCATAGGAGAACCAATGAAAATAAAAACCCGATGTTCAATCCTTACAGGATTAGCCGTTTCGCTTTTAATCACCACAATAACCCACGCGGCAGATAAAAAAGATCAACCGATGTCCGAAGAGATGCAAGCTGTCATGGCTAAAGTACAAACAGCTGCAACTCCGAGTGCTGGTCATGAAATCTTAAAAGGGATGGAAGGAAATTGGGATGTCACTGCCCGTACTTGGATGAAACCTGGGGATAAGCCGGAACCGTCAACTGGGACTAGCGCGGTTTCTTGGGTCCTGGATGGCCGATTCCTCAAACAAGAATATAAGGGGGATTTTGCGGGACAACCTTTTAATGGGATTGGATATGATGGATACGACAACGTCACGAAAGAATATGTTTCAACTTGGATCGACAGCATGTCCACTGGCATCGTTCAAGGCTCTGGCCAATACGATGCAGCCACTAAGAGCATTAAGCAAAATGGAACATTCTCCTGCCCTATCGCCGGGAAAAAGCTAACCTACCGTTCCGAGTTAAAGATGGTGAACAAAGATAAACATATTTTTAGCATGTTCGTGAACGATCCTAATGGTAAAGAATTCAAATCGATGGAACTGACTTATCATCGAGCGAAATAATTTAGTATTTTTTCTCATAGCCCCCTTTACCGGGGGCTTATTTTTTTCTTTACCCACCAACGATTCGAGTAGGTATAATGAAAGTTATGTCAACTCTTCCCTCTTCCGATTTATCTACTGAAAGATGGCCCTCAATTCCCTACCCTGATTGGGAAGCTACTTGTACCACTCTACATATGTGGACCCAGGTTGTCGGAAAGGTTCGCTTAGAATTTACCCCATGGGTGAACCACTCGTGGCACACGGTTTTCTACCTGACCGCACGTGGTCTCACCACTTCACTGATCCCATATCATGGAACAGATTTCCAAATCGATTTTGATTTTATCTCTCACGAGTTGATCATCATACGAAGCACCGGCACACAACGACGATTGCCACTACGCCCGCAAACCGTCGCCGATTTCTACAAAGAATTTTTGTTAACGCTGAACGAACTTGGGATCAAAGCAGAGATCAACCCTATTCCCAATGAAATCCCAAACCCCATCCCCTTTCCAGAAGATCGTGAACATCGCTCTTACGACGCCGATGCTGCCCAACGATTTTGGCGTGCACTGCTCTCAAGTCACCGGGTCCTCTTTGAATTCCGCACCGGCTTTCGCGGCAAGGTTTCTCCAGTGCATTTTTTCTGGGGAAGCTTCGACCTTGCCGTTACCCGTTTCTCCGGACGACGAGCTCCGCTTCATCCCGGCGGCACACCAGGACTTCCTGATGAGATAACCCGTGAAGCCTATTCCCACGAAGTCTCCAGCGCCGGCTTCTGGCCAGGCAACGGTGGCCTAGGTTATCCCGCCTTCTATAGTTATTCTTATCCCGAGCCAGAGGGATATTCGACTTCTCCGATCCCTGTTGAGGGGGTAGTTTATAACAAGGATATGAAGTTATTTTTGCTCCCTTATGACAGGATACGTACAGCGCCAGATCCGGAAGGGATTTTGCTTAAATTTTTGGAAAGTACTTATGAAGCTGCGGCGGTGAAGGGGAAGTGGGATCAAAAAGAGCTGGAATGTGAAAGGGGAAAAGCAGGAAAGCCCCTACCTTTATAGAGCTCTTCATTCAAAACTATAAGAGAGATCATAGAGACACCCCATCAAAAGCTTAGGCTTCATACGTTTTTGAAAAAAGTAGAGTGCAATGGACGAAATAAAACGACTCCTGCAGATATCGTAATCATCGGGCCATACTGACGGCGTACAAACGTATCACCTAGATAAACCGCTCTGACTTCAAAAGATAATAAGGCGACGGTAATGCATTCTTTGATCATACAAAATTTTTATTCCTTATCTTATCAATAATAATTTTTTCTGGCATTAGCGGATCTCTCGGATTCACGGAGAAGAAAGCCTGTTGTTCACAACGACGTTTATGCTGAATAAGCCAGCGCAAGATATCAGAGAGTCCTTTGTTTTTCTTGTCTTTGAAAAACGGATCATTTTGCAGAGCATCTCGCGCCTTTTTGAGAGCTCGGGACTCGGTCACATCATTTTCTTTTACAGCGTAGTCGGGGAGATCGTATTTTTTGATATCTTCAGGGAGCACTCCTAAAAATTTCACTTCCGGAGCACTAAAATCAGCATTTCGAATCAAGCTCGCCGCAGAGCCGGCCTTGAGGGTTCTGAAAATATTTTGCATCGTGTAGGCGTCAAGATCTCCAAAGAAGTAGCAGGGAATTTTGAGTTCATCCTGAATCAGTTTCGTCCAACCTCTTACAGCGTTGGAGGGAACACCTTGGGCACCTAAAAGAATAACCGGGTGACGCTTCGTAAATCCACTATTCACTAGCGTATTGGCGGTACCTTCAGATTCAACAATCAAACAGAAATCGATCTTTTTCTTCGCCTTGAGTTTCAAACTTTGTGGACGATTTTTTGGTTGAAAGGGGGAAGTACCCAGAGTGGAGAGGTCGATCGTTGCTTTCCCCCCATCAGGCAACGTCTCTACCACTACCAATTGTTGACTATAAGTCTGGCCACCGCGATCATTCGCAAAACAATTCAGATCTTCCCGGTAACACTCCATCATTTCACCGATAAAATCGATAATTGCATCACTTTCATTTTGATCAGAAAAATCGAGCGGCATCAACGCCGGGTTATGTTTGATCTCACCTTTGGAAATATAATAAAGTTCACGCTTCGTATTGGTTGCTCCCACTTCTAGATTTCGCAAAATCAGCTCAAGCATAAAAATGGAGCGGGACATCTTCTGCACCGAGCTAACATTGAGTTCCGTCAAAACTTTTTTGTCACCGGGAGTAAGATAGCCGACCTTAGGATTGTAGAAACAATTATCGAGCGAGCACTTCGTCGCTTCCAACACCGGGCGTCTTGCTTTCTCTAGATCACGCAGCAATTGTTCGCACATCTCAATCGATAGTTTTTTGACATCAACGTCGGTAGCCATCAGCTTTTCTTTCTTTTGAATGATTTTCTCGGAATCTCTTCGCCCTCAGGAAATAATTCGGTTTGGACTTTTTCTTTCTTCGCTTTCTTCATCGCTTTTGACTTCTTCGCTAGTGAAAGTATCGGCGCGGCTGTTTCTCCCCCCTCCGTTACCGGCAGAATCCCTGTCACTTTCTCCATCTTCAGCACCGCCTCTTCGGCGTGTTCTATCGCAACTTCCAATTCTTTTTCCGCCAATGCTGCATCTCTTCCCAAAATTTTTGCTAACCCTTCCAGAGCTTTCGCTCGCCGGGTCGTTGGAGATTTTGTAATTCGACAGGCACCATCGACGAGAATGGGAGCAAACATTTCAATATGCTGCCGCTTCTTTTCTAGATCTGCCTCTTTGGTTTCTCTCCGGATATGTTTAGAAAGTCTTTGCCCTGCCTGAATCAAAGTGCGTCGGATCTCTTCAACAAGTTCATCACTCGCATCGACGGTTTCCTTCGAGGCATTTTTAAATTTGATAAATGGAGAGACCACACTCACGGCAATAATGTAAGGACCCAACGGCAAACTATCTTTGGGTTGATTGAGACCATAAGCACGCCAATTGACCGATTCAGCCGCATGGGTCATGGCGCAAGCTGATTTGTCGAATTGAAGTGGAACACGGTTGGCGAAACGTAGCAGCATCACTTGGTCATCTTCCGATTTGCGGTCGAGGAGTCGAGCAATCGCCGTCTCAACCAGAACTGGCTTAAAATCACAAATCGCTGGCTTTCGTGAAACGACTGAGAAGAAATCAACCTGACCTAATCTTTGAATACTCTTGGCAAGAGATGACTCACCAATGCTCAAGACGGAAGTAGTGGAAGGGGCCATCAATTTTGCTTTCTGGAGTGCAGAAAAAACCTTCTTAAAATGTTCCTCCGTCGCATTGTCCACGCTCATATCCAAAAGAGACTGAGTTAAACCCCCTTGCTTCATCTCCCGAAGTATCCCATCAGAAACCCGCGAAAATCCTTTCTTGAGCCAAGCGCCGATCGAAACTCGGCCGAAGAGATGTGAGTGGGCAATAAACTCTCCCAACTTCATCGTGTGCGGGTGAGGGTCGGTAGCCTCAGGAATTTCGGGCATCTCATCCGTGACCCGAGGAATCGTCACTTCATCCTGATCCAAAACTTTATAACGCAAAGTGAGATGAGGGTTTACCAAGGTTGTCCCGGTCAGATAAGCGAGCAGCCCCCCTTCGCCGTTGAGTTGAATTCGCGCGTCGATGACAAATTCACAGGCCAAACCATGCTCTTTTCCCCATTCAAGATTTTCTTTGGATTTGAGTGTCCCCCTGTTGTGCTTGATATCGACTTCAACGACACACTGGACCGCTTTGCGCATCTTCGCAGTCTTCGTGATGATGGAGGCACCCCGCGCGCTAGTCAGCTGCGCCCAAGTAGTCACGGCAGAAATCCCAATCCCCTGCTGCCCACGACTACAGCGGCCCCGACCGAATTTGGAGCTCGCTAAATATTCACCAAAAACTTTAACGACATCCTCCACCTCAAGCCCGGGGCCATTATCTTCGACACGAATACGAATCGCTTCCGCATTCTTCGCCGTCCCCTCCCCCACTTTTTCGATGAAAACGAAAACTTCCGGAAGAATCCCTGCCTCTTCACAAGCATCGAGCGAGTTATCGACTGCTTCCTTAATCGTGGTCAGAGCCGCTTTGGTGTAAGAGGAAAAACCAACCTGTTGAAGGTTTTTAGAAAAATATTCTGCACTGCTGGCAGAAGTGATGGATTGTGGTTTAGCCATTTTGGAATTTAATTGAATTTATTTAGAAGTTATTTTTTCGATGAGGCTTTTTTATGATCGCTTTTCCTTTTTCCATAGTCATGGTCTGAAAGCAGTTGATCAATTTTTTTAATTTGACCTGCTAACCGCGCTAGTTCAGGAGGAATCCCTTTTTCACCATCTAACCATCCTAATGCTTTCTCCCCAAATCGCCTCAAAAGCTTTTTCCTCTCACGCAATAAAAAGGCGCGCTTCGCCGCAATTTTTCCAAGATCAGCAAAGTGACGAACAGATTGTAACCAGTTAGCAGCTCTCGACATGACTCTCCTAAAACCATGACAGCTTGACACTTCTTTCCCTAACATATTAGTCTTAAATTAATGTTCCGTACATTGCTAAAATCTAAGATCCATCGTGCCACAGTCACGGATGCCGACTTGCATTATGAAGGAAGTGTCTCCATTGACGAAAATCTTTTAGAGGCTTCAGATATTCTCCCTCACGAACATGTGCATATCTGGGATGTAACCAACGGAAATCGTTTTGAAACTTATGCCCTTTCGGCCCCTCGCGGTTCCGGAACCATCTGCATCAACGGCGCCGCTGCCCACTTGGCGAAAAAGGGGGATATCGTCATCATCACAAGTTTTATGGTCATGCCGGATGAAAAGTCTGCCGCTCATCAACCCAAAGTCGTACTGGTTGATAATCACAATCAAATAGCTAGTTCTTCCCCGCTTGTTAAAACCGTTTCTAAAAAATAATTCAGATTTTTGTGTAGGGGCGAAACCTTGTGTTCGCCCGTGATTGCATTGCTGTGAGATACGGGCGAACACAAGGTTCGCCCCTACGATTGGGGTTTAGAAAGTAACCGAGTGATCTTGTCCTCAAAGACCGGTTGATCAAAATTTTGCGGCCCTATAAACTGATCCGCAATATTCCCCTTAGAATCGATCAAATAAGTTTCAGGGATTCTATAGACTTCATAACGATCAGTGGAAGATTGCGTCTCATCAATCACGATTGGGAAAGTGACCGGAACTTGAGTCAGAAAAGCCTCAATGGATTTCTTCCCATCTTCATCAAGACTCAAACCAACAACGACAAAACCTTGATCTTTGAATTTTTGATAAAGCCTCTCTAACGACGGCATCTCTTCTTGGCAAGGTCCACACCACGTTGCCCAAAAGTTAAGTAAAACAACCTTTCCTGGAAATGATTTTAGGCTGACCTCTTCTCCAGCTACATTTTTTCCTGAAATCTCGGGAGCTGCCGCTCCAATCTCAGGCCCATGCCGATGAACCCCTTTCAGGATGGTGAGAACCCCCCAAACAGCAACCGCCATAAAAATAAGCAATATATAGATTCTGTTTTTCATACAAAAACGCCAGGCTTGGAACCTGGCGTGAATTCGATTCAAATGAAATTAATAATTAAGAAGGGGTCGCTTCCTTCTCTTGTTTTTTCTTTTTCTCGGTAGGCTTCACCTTCACTTTGGGCTGAAAACCTAAAAACTCAATGAATGCCATTTTAGAACCGTCACCATGTCGATTACCCAACTTGAGAACCCGTGTATAACCACCATTTCTTGTAGCAAATCTCGGTCCTAAATCCGCAAATAGCTTTTGGACCGCCTTATTGCCCCGAACAAAGCTGGCTGCCTTACGCCGCGCATGCAAAGTTCCGTTCTTAGCCAAGGTGACCATTCGGTCAGCATACTGGCGCAAAACTTTTGCTTTTTCTAACGTGGTGGCAATTCTTTCTTCCTCGATCAAACTAGTCACCATGTTGCGAAACATCGCCAAACGGTGCGAGGTGTGCCGATCAAATCTTTTCTTTTTTACTCCATGACGCATATGAATTAAATCTCCTCTAGAGGCTCCTCGGGTTCTTCGGCAGCCATCGGCATCTGCCATCCCTCGATTTTCATTCCTAAAGTAAGTCCCATGTCGCCTAAGATCTCTTTGATTTCATTGAGTGACTTTCGACCAAAGTTTTTGGTTCTGAGCATTTCTGATTCACTCTTTTGGACTAGTTCACCAATGTAACGAATGTTGGCATTTTGCAAACAGTTAGCAGAGCGAACCGAGAGTTCAAGCTCTTCTACTCTTTTGCTTAGGTTTTCATTGATATCCGATTTACTTTCAACAATCTCAACTAATTCTGGCTCTTCCTCTTCTTCAAAATTAATAAAGATCGATAATTGGTCTTTCAAGATACGGGCTGCAAAGGCAACAGAATCTTCCGGTGTGACACTACCATCGGTCCATACTTCGAGAGTCAAACGATCGTAGTCGGTCGATCTTCCAACACGGGCATTCGTGACATTGTAATTAACTTTGGTGATCGGAGAGAAAAGTGAATCGATAGGAATCAGCCCAACGATATTTTGTTCCGGCTTATTGAAGTCGGCAGAAACATACCCTTTTCCTATTCTAACCTTGAGCTCCATGTTCAACTTCGCATCCGCAGAGAGAGTTGCAATATGAAGGTCGGGATTAAGCACTTCGACATTTTGTGAAACAATCAAATCCCCTCCCTTCACCTCTTTTTCCCCTTTGGATTCAATGCGAATCAACTCTTCGTCAACATTATGAAGCTTCAGTCGAAGCTCTTTAATATTAAGGATGATATCGGTGACATCTTCTTTGACTCCAGGGATGGCGGAAAACTCATGCAATACCCCGTCAACCTTAATGCTGGTGACAGCGGCCCCTTGAATGGAGGAGAGCAAGATGCGGCGAAGCGCATTGCCAATGGTCAACCCAAACCCTCTTTCGAGCGGCTTGGCAGAAAATTTGCCGTAGGTCGGAGAATGAGTTTCTTTGTCAATTTCAAGAAACTTCGGTTTAATCAGACTACGCCAGTTCTTTGCGACGATTCGATTCATCATGTCGCTGGTCCCTCCTAAACTTCGATCGGGTTAGCTATTTTGAATATAATTCGACAATTAATTGTTCGTTGATGGGCAACGTTAACTCAGCACGTACTGGGTTGGCTTTTAAAGAGGCCTTCCATGCCGTCTTATCTAATTCGAGCCAAGATGGAATCCCTCGGCGATCAATCGCTTCCATCGCTTTGGCAATGCGATCAACCTTTTTGCTTTTTTCACGCACTTCAATCACTCCACCGGATGGAACCACATAAGAAGGAGTTCGCACTGTTTTGCCATTGACTTGAAAGTGACCGTGTAAAACCAATTGTCTCGCTTCATTACGACTATTGGCAAAACCACTTCGATAAACCAGTGTATCTAAACGAGACTCGAGACGATTTAACAGATTTTCCCCTGTAACCCCTTTTTTTCTCTCCGCTTCGGCAAAGGTCAAACGGAATTGGCTTTCTAAGATTCCATAAATTCTTTTGACCTTTTGTTTTTCACGTAGCTGAGTGCCGTATTCAGAAAATTTGCTTCGAGCCTGCCCATGTTGCCCGGGTGGATAAGCACGACGTTCTATCGCACATTTTTCGGTGAAACACCGATCTCCCTTCAGGAATAATTTCATCCCTTCACGACGACACAAACGACAAACTGATTCATTATATCTAGCCATTGAAACCTCTTCTAAACTCTTCTCTTTTTAGGGGGCCTACATCCGTTATGGGGAATAGGAGTTACATCTTGAATCGAAAGAACTCTAAGACCGGTACCGGCAACCGCTCGAAGGGCCGCCTCTCTTCCAGACCCAGGTCCTTTGACTAAAATGGAAACGGTCCGCAATCCGTGATCCATCGCTTTTCGGACTGCATCTTCGGTGGCGATTTGCGCGGCGAATGGGGTGCTTTTGCGCGATCCTTTAAACCCTTTGGAACCGGAGGAGCTCCACGAAATAACGTTTCCGGATACATCGGTGATTGAAATAATCGTGTTATTGAAAGTGGCGTTAACGTGAACCACTCCCATCGCGACATTCTTTTTTGCTTTTTTCTTTCTAACCTTTTTTGCCGGCTTCGCTTCAACCGCTTCCTGAGTTTCAGGCTTTTCTTTTGCCATCTTAATCTTTCCTTAAATAAATCGATGTAATAAATATATTAATGATTAACCTTTAGACGGAGCCTGTTTTTTTCCTGCTACGGTTTTACGAGGCCCTTTACGAGTTCTGGCATTCGTCTTGGTTCGTTGTCCTCTTAATGGGAGTCCTTTGCGATGGCGGAAACCTCGGTAAGTTCCTTGATCAACCAATCGTTTAATATTAAGAGAAACTTCTCGTCTTAAATCCCCTTCGACTTTGTAATTCGAATCGATGAAGGAGCGTAACTGAGTGACCTCGGCGTCAGTTAATTTTTCTGCGCGAGTACTAGGTGAAATACTCGTCGCCTCTAAAATCTTTTTTGCTCGAGTCTTGCCAATCCCATAAATATATTGAAGGGCTATTTCGACTCGTTTTTTACTGGGTAAATCAACTCCTGCTATTCTAGCCATAACTCGCTCTTCGCTGTCGGCCTTGGGCTTTCAGCAATATTAAATGTTAAAAAAATATTTGCTGAAAACAAAATGCTTCCAGCTAAAAACTTATCCCTGCTTTTGTTTGTGACGGGGATTTTCGCAGATCACGCGAATGATTCCCTGACGACGAATCACCTTACATTTGGGACAGATTTTTTTTACAGATGATCTTACTTTCATATGGTTATTTCGCTCGGTAAGTGATTCTGCCACGGGTCAAATCATAAGGTGAAAGTTCTAATTTAACTTTGTCACCTGGCAAAATTTTTATAAAATGCATTCTCATTTTTCCGGAGATGTGGGCTAAAACTTTGTGACCATTTTCTAATTCCACTCGAAACATCGCGTTAGGAAGTGGTTCAATCACGGTCCCTTCTACTTCTATTGAATCCTCTTTAGCCATATTTTCGCCACATTTCTGGGGTCACCCATTTCTGGAAAAGGCGACGCTCTATACACAGTTACGTTATCCTCGTCAAGATCTCTGGCCCATTCTCTGTAATTGCAATCGTATCTTCAAAATGAGCAGAAAGGCTTTGATCTTTGGTCACCACCGTCCAGCCGTCTTCAAGAATATAAGTCTCTGGCCCACCGAGGTTCAACATCGGTTCAATGGCTAAAACCATCCCCTCTCGAAGTCTAATACCGGTCCCCGCGACCCCATAATTGGGAACCTGCGGTTCTTCATGAAGGGCCGTTCCAATGCCATGCCCCACATACTCTTTAATGACACTTAAACCATGCTTTTCAGCATGACTTTGGATGGCAGCCCCAATATCAAACAGCCTTTTATTAGGCTGCATCTGATCAATCCCTTTTCCTAATGATTGCCAGGTAATATCCAACAACTTTTGAGCAGGAGAGGTGATCTTGCCACACGGGATCGTCCTCGCACTATCCCCATAATACCCTTCATAAATCGCCCCACAATCAACCCCGATAATATCTCCCTCTTGAAGAACCCTGTCTTTAGATGGGATTCCATGAACCACCTCATCATTGACCGACAGACACAGAGTGTGACGATATCCTAAATATCCTTTAAAAGCAGGCTTTAACCCTTGGCCAACAATATAATCTTCAGCAACTTGATTGAGCTGATAGGTCGTAACTCCTGGTTTGACATACTCCGCGGTCTTCAGAATGGCCTCCGCCACTACCTGACTTGCCCTTCGAATCTTTTCAATCTCCTGTTTAGACTTTAAAGTAATCACCGGTTTTTAATTATAGAAGAAAGCTTATCGAAGATCGAGTGCTGTGAACCAGTCCCAGGTACTTTTTGTAGTAACCCCTTTTGCTCATAAAAGCCAACCACAGGTGCGGTTTGTTGATGATAAACTTTAAGTCGATTTCGAACTGTCTCTTCTAGATCATCATCTCGCTGAAT
>JBGTGJ010000240.1:0-12408 GCA_041746775.1 bacterium | reverse complement strand
GTCATCTCAGGTACATAATAGTTTGCTAAAAGGAAACCCCAAAAAATGCGAAAGATTTTTCTGATTTTAATCTTGTCATGGTTCATTCCACAAACGGTCGAGGCATCTCGCGACCCTAAAACAGCGGAGATGGCAACCATCCAAGAAATTGCAAATTATTTAAGAGGAAATGCGGCTGTAATTTATCAAGGAGCAGTATCGGAGAGTGACCGAAATGCTCAGGTGGAAGTACTCACGACTCATTTAGAACAGCTGTCGCAAAAATCCCAAGAGTTCTACGCCAAGGTGGTCAAAGATTCCAATGCTCCATGGCGAACGACATCGTACTATAAGGAACTCAATCAAGCGTTCGTCAACGCGCAACAAGCTTTTACTAACCAAAATTTATATCTTGCCGATCCACGCCCCTTTGAAGAGATCGCTTTTTTAATGGGGGCTCTGCTGCAATATTATCAAGAGCCGGTCTACCAATATTCCGCCTATCCCTATCGTGGTCGAAGTTATCCTGGCGTAGTCTATCCACGCGCCGCCTATCCGTGGATTCCAAATTATTATACCTTTTCAAATTGTCGTTTTACTAACAGCAGACTTTATCCTTGGGGAAAAGGGGTGATGATGAGGGGGGTTCGGTAAGCCTAACGGATAAAATGCATCGAGCTGATCACGGAGTAAAAAACTTTACCGCTCAATTTTCCCCGTCGCCTCCAATTCCAAAATTCTTTTTTTAGCCCCTGGGTGAGTTTGAGCGAATTGTCGAAGGGTGTGGAGTTCACCGGTTGCAGCTTTAGGATTTTGATTAATTGTTTCGGCGAGGGAATTAACGATAGTATCCATATCTAAAAAACGGGCAACTGTCCCTCTCGACACTACAGGGGATACCGGTTTGGTAATAGTCATTACCGGTTGAGAAAAAACTGCAGGTGTTTCTTTTGCGGTCTGATTTAAAATATCGTTGGTGACAATAGAATGAAAAGTATCTGCCCGTTCGACTGCTACTTCGGGCTCGGTGTCGTAACGCGGCTCGGTAGGGGCTTTTTCGGGGGAGGAGTTGGTGCTTGCCTTCTCGGGGAGATTGGCCTCCATCAACATAATCCCCGCAGTCGCTTGGGCCGCACCTGTCTTAATTAAAGCCACATCACTCATCACTACTGCCTTGGCCAGCTTGGGGGAATTAGCGTTGAAACCTAAACCTCCCGCCATCCCCTTACCAATTTGACTCGCTCCTCGAACCGCCCCTCTTCCTCCTAGAAAAAGCAACAGACCAGTCCCCAAGGTTAGGGTAATCTCTTCGGCAATCTCATAGGAATTTTTTTTTGCCAGTCCCCCTTTTCCCCACTGCTCAAGATGAGTGCAGAAAAAATCGGCCCCCTTGATCATCCCTTTGATCGGGACTTCCAAAAAAGTGAAAAAGGTTTTCTGTGGACCATGAGGCAGCTCTTCCACTACCTGAGAACCCCAATCGTAGATCCCTACCGGAACCTCCCCCAACAGCCTAACCGCCGCCATCGTGGAACCGACGGTGGCCTGCAAGATAGGACTTCTCCCCTGCACCTTTTCTTTCATCCAGTTGGAGGTCGCGTAAAGCGGTTTGCTTATCAACTTTTGGGCAAAATTAATGGAGGGATCGGACCAATAGGTTCGAATTTGATCAACTTGATTTGAAACAGAACGACTAAGCTTATCGAAAAACCCCATAATACTCCTATTAAAACCCCCCTTTGAAAAAACGGAGCGACCTATGAACCATAATTTTTCACTCGTCAAGACTGGGAATACCACTAGAATTTCAGCATCACCGAATCGTGTATCCCCCATCAACGACCAACTCTTCTCCCGTGACAAACTTCGACTCGTCCGAAGCAAGATAAAGGACCGCATAGGCGATATCCTTTGCCTCACCCATGTGACCTAACGGATGAAGGGCGTCGACCTGTTTTCTTCCCGCTTCGACATCCCCTTGAGATTTTAAAAAATTTTCCACCATCGGGGTCCAGATATAACCAGGGTGGATTGAATTTACTCGGATCTTATCTTTGGCATAAAGCAGGGCATCAGTCTTGGTCATCAGACGAACCGCCCCTTTCGAGGCGTGGTAGGGAGGAATATCCGGGGCACTAATAATGCCGTAGATCGAGGAGAGATTGATAATGCTGCCACCCCCCGCCTTCTGAAGATAAGGGATCGCATGTTTGGTGCCAAAAAAGACCCCTTTGACATTGATGTTCATTACCTGATCCCACTCCTCCTCACTGATTTCATGAGTTGGTTTGTTGACTCCAATAATCCCAGCATTATTGACGACAATGTTGATATCTCCAAAGGTCTTGGCAATCTCCGCAAAACATTGCGCCACCTCTTTTTCCTTGGAAACATCCAGATGCCAATACTGGGCGATACCCCCTTCATCTCTCATCAGCTTTTCTAATGCTTTCCCCTCTTCATCAATCAAATCCGTAATCGCTACCTTGGCCCCCTCTTGCGCCAGCAGGATGCAGGAGGCTCGCCCAATTCCTCGGGATCCTCCCGTGATCACAGCAACTTTATTTTGGACGCGGTTCATAAGACCTCCTCTACTTTTGATAAAATTCTATCACATTAGAAAAAACCAAAATAAAAAAATCATTAACATTGCATTTAGAGAACTCCCCCATTATTTTCATCATACTAGGTATGATTTCTGACCCCTCCAGCTCTTCTTCAATAGAACATCAGCAAAAATCGTCCAAAGCGGTTCAACCCATTTTTCTCCCCAAAATTATTTCCACACTCAAAGATTATTCCCTCAAACTGTTTTGGGGAGACCTCAGCGCTGGCATCATTGTGGGGATTGTCGCTCTTCCCCTCGCCATCGCCTTTGCGATTGCCTCGGGGGTGACGCCCGATCGTGGACTAATTACAGCAATCATCGCGGGATTTCTGATCTCGGCCTTTGGGGGTTCACGCGTGCAGATTGGCGGTCCAACCGGGGCGTTTGTTGTGATTGTTTATGGGATTGTGGAACGCTACGGGGTGGATGGGCTGATCCTGTGCAGCATGATGGCAGGAGTGATGCTGATATTGATGGGGATTTTTAGGCTTGGGGCGTTGATTAAATTTATTCCGTATCCACTGATCGTCGGATTCACTGCCGGAATCGCCGTGGTAATTTTCTCCTCCCAGGTGAAAGATTTCCTCGGACTTGAGACCGGCCCCCTCCCTGCCGACTTTATCGAAAAGTGGGGAACCTATTTTACACACTTGGGAAGCATGGATCTCAAAACAACATCCCTTTCCCTCTTGTCGTTGGCGATCCTGATCCTTTGGCCAAAATTTAATCGCAAAATCCCTGGCTCGATTATCGCGATTTTGGTCGTCACACTGATCGTTCAAATTTTTCATATCCCAGTAGAAACGATCCACTCACGGTTCGGCTCGTTGCCCTCCACTCTTCCTCATCCGACCTTCCCCTCTTTCTCGCTGGAAAAAATTAGGGAACTGATGAGCCCCGCATTCACCGTCGCGCTGTTGGGGGCGATTGAATCGCTGCTTTCAGCCACGGTGGCAGATGGGATGATTGAGGGGCGGCATCGTTCCAATACCGAGCTCATCGCGCAAGGGATCGCCAACATCTTTACCCCGCTGTTTGGAGGGATCCCGGCGACAGGAGCGATTGCGCGAACGGCGACAAACGTAAGGAACGGTGGCCGTACCCCGGTCGCCGGCATCGTCCACGCTTTAACGCTGTTACTGATCGTCCTGCTCTTCGGGCAATGGGCCGGGATGATCCCGCTCTGTGTGCTTGCCGCCATTCTCGTGATGGTGTCGTACCACATGAGCGAATGGCATGCATTTAGGAGTCTACTCAAGGCACCGCGGATGGATGTCATCGTCTTACTCACCACTTTTTTTCTGACCGTGCTAATCGATCTGACGGTGGCGGTCGAAATAGGCCTTTTACTCTCTCTTATCCTGTTTATGAAACGGATGACCGATGTCACGACCGTGAAACAATGGACGCGGGAAATGGAAACGGAACTGAGTGAAGAAACCTTGCGCAATGCTCCGGATGCCACCAGTCGATACAAAATACCGTCCGGGGTTGTTGTCTATGAAGCAGAGGGGGCACTCTTCTTTGGTGTTGCGGAGATGTTGAGAGACAGTCTTGATATTGGTAAAAAAACGGCGCGCATCCTCATCCTGAGAATAAGGCACGTGCTAGCACTGGATGCCACCGGACTACGGGCGGTAAGGGACCTCTGGCAACAGTGTAAGAAGAACAAAATCCAGTTACTGCTATCTGGTGTCCGCTCCCAACCACTCTTTGCGCTAGAACGCTCGGGATTCCTGTATGAAATTGGCGAGGAAAATGTGCTAGGCTCGTTTGACGAAGCGCTGGAGAGGGCAAGGGAAATTCTCTCCGAACAAGAAGTCAAAAAATAAAAAAAATAACTCATCCATGAACTGCAAGTTGACTCTGAATTATTTTATTTACACTTTCCCCTTCTTTTAAGGCTTTGATGGCAAGCTCTTTGTGGAGATCTGGCGGAATTCTCAAGAGGATCTTACCCGAATATTTTTTGTTGGCAGTAGGAGTCGGTAGAGCTCGCCCTTCCTTTTCGAGCAGGTCAATCGCTTCATCCACTACCTGACATAACTCTTTAAAGACCTTTAATTCGTCCTTCCCATGCACCCCTCCCATGATCAATCCTGGCGCAGTCCCAACATAGCAACCATCTTTCTGAGACCACTCCACAATCTTTAGATATTTATCTCTTTTTTTGCGACGCATCTCGAACCTCCTTCAAAGCCAATTTTACCGCTTTTTCCTGATAGTGTTTGGCATCTTCCCCTTCTTTTCCTGAAATCGTGACCACCAACGAGCAATGAGGATGTAAAAAATTTCGGTGACTCCCCTTTCCTCCCCGATTCACAAAGCCAACAGCTTGTAAATCCCGAATCAATTCTCGTATTTTTCTTGGCATTTTATATGATATCACTTAGATATCACATGTCAATATTACCTTTCGATATCCTAAATGAAAACTCCAGCATCCCAGATTTTATCAATGATCTCTTACGGCATCCGAGGCCTTTGCCCTCGTTGTGGAAAGGGAAAGTTATTTCAAGGCTGGGGAGACTTAAAAAAATCTTGTGAAAATTGTTCCCTAATCTTCGAAGAAAATCCTGGCGACACCTGGGCCTTCATGTACGCCAGTACTGCCTTTATCACCGGCCTGTTTATTTTGGGAATGTGGTTCATTCGTCCCGCCAACCATTGGCTAGGAATTGGATTTGTGGCGATCTTGAGTATTGCAGCGATGTTGGGAACGATCACGATTCGCAAGGGACTCGCGGTGGCATTAGATTATCTGCTACGATCGAAGGCGTAGATCCTCAGACGACTTGTCCTGATACAAATCCCGAAGCCCAAGCCCATTGAAAATTATGTCCCCCCAAATGTCCCGTCACATCGACCACCTCCCCGATAAAATAGAGATTGGGAACTTTTTTAGATTCGAGCGTTTGAGAAGAAAGCTCGTGAGTATCAATCCCCCCTTTGGTCACCTCCGCCTTTCCGTACCCTTCCGTCGCCGCTGGAAAAATTTCCCAGTGATGGAGTTGATGGGCAATCGATTCTAATTGTGGAATCGAAAAACTTTTGAGCGGTCGAGAGGGAGCGAATGCCTCGCACCAAGCTTGAGCAAAACGTTTTGGAAAGAATCCGCTGAGCAGATTTTTTAGTTCCCCCTTCTCTTTTCTTTTTTTCTTTTCAATTAACCAGGTTTGAATGTCGATATCGGGAAGTAGATCAATGATTACTGACTCTCCACAATTCCAGTAAGAAGAAATCTGCAGGATGGCCGGGCCACTCAAACCACGGTGGGTGAATAAGAGATTTTCTTTAAAGACTTGCCCATGACATGACACCTGAACGGGAAGGGAAATTCCACTCAGCTCTTGGAACCTCTGTAGATCTTCAGCATTCCACAACAGTGGCACCAACGCAGGCTGAGGCTCATGCACTTCAATATTAAATTGTTGAGCGATCCGGTAACCCAAATCGGTCGCACCGATCTTTGGAAAAGAAAGCCCTCCCGTTGCGACGACTAAGGAATGCGCCTGATATTTTCCTTGATTGGTTTCTACCTCGAATCCCGCACTCAATTTTTGCACTCGAACAATTTTGGAATGAAATAGAATTTTCGCCCGAGCCTCATGGCATTCTTGAGATAGCAGCAAGGTAATCTGCTTGGCAGAGACTTTGCAAAACAGCTGCCCTAATTTTTTTTCGTAATGTTCGATCCGATATTTTTCGATCAATGAAATAAAATCGGCAGGAGTGAAACGGGATAACGCCGATTTACAGAAGTGTTCGTTTTTCGAAAGAAAGTTTTTGGGGTTGGAATAGAGGTTGGTGAAATTACATCTCCCGCCACCAGAAATCAAAATCTTCTTCCCCACCCGTTCGGAGTGTTCCAACACCAAAACCCGGCGCCCTCGTTTCCCCGCTTCGATAGCACACATCAGCCCTGCAGCCCCCGCGCCGAGGATTAAAACATCGATATCCATCAAGAATTCTTTCACTAATTTGAATCGTTTTTCCCAATAAACACATTTGCTGGAAATCTTTGGCCGGTTTCTGGATGCTTTAATCTTCGCTTCAAGACAAAATCAAACAGCAATGGGTTGTGGTAGAAGATTTCCCGCAACGGGATCACATCAACTCGGTTAATCAGGCGATAGTTTGCCAATTTTTCCAAGCTGATCACAAGATTGACTGCGGGAAGAGGATAGTCACTCCCATTGACCAACCGGTTGTGCACATCAGTGGCGGCAAGAAATGCAATGAGTGGTTTAGGGACTCGATTGGATTGAGTCATGGCTGAAATATCGGCAGAGAGCTGTTTTTGATATTTTGGCTGACGCATCAAACGTAACACCAACTCATAACAGGGGATCTTCCGTTGTTTTGGATAATCAAAATCCTCGCAAACACCCAGACTGCCACCATGAGCCATCATGATCTTAACCCCCTGTTCGAGCGGCCGGCGGAATAATAAGGGATTACCCAGACGTTGATCCTCTTTCGCATGGACCGCCTGTTCTTCCCCAACATGAGTGAGTATCGTCATCCCATACTCGCGTACTTTTTTGTAATAGGAATCGAGGCGTGAATCGCTCGCATCCATCCCTTGCGCATTAGGCAGCCACTTGATGAGTTTGACTCCAAGCTTTCCCCAACGATCGAGCTCTTGTAGTGCATCTTTTCGATAGGGGTGAATCGAAATCGCAGGAATAAATAAATCGGGATAACGTTGGGCGACCTTCCAAACATATTCATTGGAAACATAAAACTCGGTCTTCTCCGGACGAGCTGTGCCGTCTCGATCGTAATGTTGATCGAACGCCAAAAGATAATGTTTACCGTGATGGGGGATCGCTCGAATCAGTTTTACCAGTCGATCTAAATATTGTGTGCCAGCCTTGGCGAGATCAGTAATCAGGGAGGCACGCATATAAAAGTAAGTCTTCAATCGTTTGATCGGGTGACGCCAGGTGAGTAAACCTGGATTAACGTAACCGTCGGTCTTTTTCTTATCTAGGGTGAGAATGTGGGTATGATAGTCAACCTGTTTCCCTGCTGGGATGTCACGAAATGACTCATCTACTAATTGTTGGGCCCGTGGTTTGAGTGGTCCCTTCACAAAGAGTGGAGGAGGGGGTGCAGGGTTTATCCCAGGAGAAATCATGGGAACAAGCTATACCCTTCACTCCACAAGGCAGCAACCTCGAGAAAGAATTTTGGAAATTATTTTTTAGAAATCAGAACTACCTTCGCCCGCCCCCGCGCGAAAAGCTGGAAACACCGCCTCCACGATTTCCTCCACCCATTGAAGATCTACCTCCACCTCCAAATGAGGATGAACCTCGACCCCAAGAGGAACTGCTAGGGCTACTCATGGTCGGACGCCCCATATTACTTCGTCCTATATTACTAGGACCAGAATAGGTTGGCCCTCGATTGGCCGGCGCATTCGAGACCGATGGCCTACCCCCTTGGTTTCCACCTCCCCGCTGAATGCTCGGCTGATTTTGGATGCGAGGGGCAGATCCACGCGCCGCCTGACCTTGCTGAACTCGTGCTCTTCCTCCTCCACGATTTTGCACCATCGGAGCAGAGGCACGCCCACGCTCTTGCTGAACCTGTTGGCCCCCTCCACGATTTTGCATTTGGGGAGCGGAGGATGGTCCACGCTCTCTCATGGGACCTTTTTGAACGGAGGGATTATTGATTCGATCATTTCCTCTTTGAACGTTACCAACTTCACGACCCGCATTTCCACGATTGGGTGGCCCACCGCGATTGGGTTGGAATCGAAAGTCCTCTCGAGGCCCCCCTTTCCCTACCTGTCTGCCACGGTTCTCTTGAATGTTGTTGATCGGGGCTTGTTTGACTCCTCCCCTGCCAAGGTCTTGAGAGTTATTCCATCGCGGTTGCCGTTCTGAAAAGGTCGGGTTTCCCTTGGGACCTTTTCTAAACTGATCTGAGCTCCCTCTTCCTTGACCACCATTTCTTTCATTCTGCCAGCGACTCGGTTGATCGATTTGTCCTTGCGGTTTTGCTAGAGAATGTCGGCTTGCATCACTGGAAAAATCACCTCTTCGATTCTTTCCAAAATCTCTCCAACGCTGAACTTGCTGCGAGTCATTACGCCACAGGTCATTGGAAACATAATCACGGTTACGATCAGCCCAAGTTTTGATGACAGGTTGAAAATGATTATGAACGGGTCGATCCCGCCAACGATTGTAGTAATTTCCATAACAACCGGCGAGATGAGGATAATGATAGAAGTTAGAAGGATATCCGTAAAACCAATTGGTGTACCAATAAGAAGGCCAACCCCAGGCAAAAAACCCACCGCCAAACCCAATCGAAAAACCACCTAAATACCACCATGGATAAGGACGCCAGAATGGATCGGGATACCAATAAGGATAACCAAACCAGTAAGGGTAAGGATTAACATTCACGATCACAGTGTTATCGGAATAATCATCAGGAGGGGGATAATCTTCATAATCATCCTCATACCCATATTGTTCCGCAAAATCTTTCGATGAGCGTTTTAACTCTTCTTGCGCTTTCGGATTATTTTTTAGCGTTTGACGATAATCTTGCAACGCTTCGTCATTATCTTTGGCCATCGTTTGACTGAGCTCAGTGAGTTTTGTTTGAGTTTCACTAGGATTGCGACGATAGGCATCCCCTAATGCAATCGTGAGATCTCGGTTTTCGGAAAGAGTGGTGAGGACCTCGGGGTATTGGAGCAATTTGCGATAGGCATCCCTTCCCGTTTGAGGAAGTGGTTGAGTCAGACTCTCAAATTTTTGATCTGATTGGGTGTAAAGCTGATGAATATTGCGTAACAGAGGATATTCTTTTTTCCCCAAATCCTTCGCCGCCTCTTGAACCCCTTTAGGATAATCGTTTGCTATTTCTTTAATCTGCCCCTTCGATTTTTCTCCCCCTTCGACTAAGTCTCCCAAGAGATCGGGATACCTAACTAAATTATAGATTTTTTCTTGAGTTTTGCGCGGTTGAGGGGAAATCAGTCGTTCAAATTCTTTTTGTGTCTCCCTCTGTTCCTCCGACATCTTAGAAATTGTATTCGGATAAAGTGAGGCCTCCAAAAACGCCTGTCTAACATCCGCCGGATAATTTAATAAAAGGTCTGAGACCTTAGGACCTTTGGCTAATTCTTTAGTTATATCTTGGGCGTGATTGGTAGACGGAATAAGTAACAGTAAAGAACAGAAAATTATAAAATAAAGTGGTTTCATGACCTTATCCCTCCTTCGCAGGAGAACGGTGCTCACTCAGGCTGCAAAAGCACTCCATGATTATTAATGATAGACCAATTGAGAGAACAATCTAGTAGACCAATGGAGTTTAGAAAAAGGTAAAAGGATCATTACCTTAACGAGGAAAACTGTAGAACTCAGCTCCACCACCTCACTAGACAACTATTTTAATCCGCGTAAAGCCGCTTCGATTCGGTCAAGTCCCTCATTAAAAATTTTTCGTGAAGTGGAAAAACAGATTCTAAGATGTCCTTCGGCGTTGGAACCAAACCATTCGGGAGCACCAGGAACGACGGCGACTTTTCCCTTTTCTAAAATATATTCGGATAACTTTTGACTGCTCATTCCAAATTCTCTCACATCGGGAAACAAGAGATAGGTCCCTTCGGGGGTGTGACATTTTACTTTGGGGATTTGATTGAGACGCTTCACCCCTTCATCTCGAAGCTGCGCTAAATGTTTGAGAAACGCCTCGACCCAATAGGCACATTTTTCCAGCGCGGCCGTTGCCGCAATTTGAGAAAGAGAAAAAACTCCAGCCGCGGTCGTTCTAACCCGTGACGATTGCACCAAACTTTCTTGGACCTCGAGATTAGGTGAAACCAAAAATCCTACGCGCATCCCTGCTAAACCATAAGCTTTAGAAAAACCGTAAACGGTGATCACTCTTTTCGCAATCTCAGGAGACAATGAGGCAATCGATAAAAAATGATGTGGAGGATAGACGATGTCAGACCAAATCTCGTCGTTAAGAATCCAAAGCTTAAACTCAACTGCAAGCTCTCCTAAAAATCGAAGTTCTTTTTCTGTGAGAACATGCCCTAGTGGATTATGCGGATTACATATCCCCAACAGACGAGTGCGAGGTGTGATGAGGCTGCGAACTAGTTTGGGATCAAAAGCTCCACTCGCTATATTTAAGGGGACTTCGATCACTTTTCCCCCAGCAGCCAACACCGATTGTCGAAACAAAAAATCGACTGGATTAAACACCAACGCCTCATCCCCAGGCTTCAGTGCAAAGCGAG
This sequence comes from bacterium, assembly GCA_041746775.1. GTDB lineage: Bacteria > UBA10199 > UBA10199 > DSSB01 > DSSB01 > JBGTGJ01. Next base: position 1,534 of record JBGTGJ010000240.1, on the reverse strand, counting down.
TGATCACAAACATCCCCGACGCTGCTCCATCAATGGCTAAAATTTGATCCGAAGAACATGAAACCTTTTTTTTCTCAGTATAAAATCTTGCAGCCGCCGACCGAAATTCAGGAAGTCCTTCGGGAGGGACGTAAGGGAAATATCCCTCCTCGACATAATTGCAGATCGCCTCTTGAATTTCCTTGGCCACTGGGAAGTCTGGATCTGCGGCGGTTAAGGGGATGACATCGGAGGGAACGACGGCCCAACGAAGATTGTAGGCCCGTTCTCTCAACAGGGGGATATTCACTCGGTCGTTGGAAAATAAATCTTTCATGAAATATCCCCTTTTTATTTTGCTAAAGGAATGGCGATATGATGGAATTTTTTTGGAAAAAGAAATCTCTCTGCTAAATTTTTTCCAGACTGAACGTATTTTTCTACCATTTTTTTATGTTCTCGACTGTATCGCTTCAAGGTCGCTTCAAAATCCTCTTTTTTATCTATAGCTTCAGCCAAGTGTTCCGCTAAATGAATGGCGTCGTGCAACGCCGAATTGACCCCTTGGCTAGTGAACGGCAAAAAGATGTGGGCAGCATCACCGACTAAAGCCACGTTTTTATAAAAATATTGGGGCAAAGGCTCCATATCGGGCATGGTCCAAAGGTGAGTATGATAGAAGTCGGATTTATCTAACAATGAAGGGATCGGTTCATCCCATTCCCCGACGAGTGATTTAACAAATTTCTTTTTTGCTTCGGCTGTCGTCCCTTCGAAAGGCCAACGAACCGAATCGAATTGCATATACCATATGACCTCTTCCGGTGAGCAACGTACCATGCCAAACGCCAAGCCCCCTTTGCTATATTGTGCTTTGACAAAAGAACTTCCCAAAAATCTTGCGATCTGGGGTTCATGGACTAAACAGATCATCTCTTTGACACGAAATTTTTCACAAGTGTATTTTGGATATAGTTGCTTTCGCACCGAAGATCTCACCCCATCGCAGCCTAAAAACAAACTTGCCTCGACCCTTTCTCCTCCTTGAAAAGTCGCTGCCACTGCTTTCCCAGACCGGTCATACTCAAATTTTGAAAAATTAATTCCTGAATGGATGGCGTTGGCGGGAACCGCTTCCCGAAGCGTTTCAAGAAACCTGTTTCTTTTTATTCCAAAAGCTTCCTCTAAAGGTTGTTTGTAAATCTCTTTGCCATTTTCTGAAATCATCACAAACTCTGATATCACTTGTCCCCTCTCTCGAACTTGTTCACCCAAACCAACTCGATCTAACGCCTTCAATCCATTAGGGAGAAGAATAAATCCCAAAACCCCCGGCCCCCACTTCTCAAGCCGCTCATAGATTTCCCCTTTTAATCCCATTTTTCTTAAACTTAATTCGGCTGCCAAACCCGCTGTCCCTGCCCCAATGATACAAATTTTATTTTTATCCATAGGAGTGATTATAAAGTTATTCACCGACCCGAAGAAAGCTGAACTCGTCGCTTTAATGAAAGTCATTGAAACAATTGGTAAAATTAATTTCTCAATTCATTAA
>JBGTGJ010000239.1:0-10247 GCA_041746775.1 bacterium | reverse complement strand
GGCGGCCCCTTTTTTCAATTGGTCTTTGAGGTGTTTGTCGTAGAGTTCTTTTTGATGTTCGTCCGGGATGACCACCATCGCGACATCGGCCCATTTCGCTGCTTCAGAGTTATCGGTAAAAACTTCCAGCCCACCCATTTTTGCCTTGGCGATGCTGGGGCTTCCTTCCTTCAGTGAAACCCTAACGTTGAGCCCACTCTCTTTCAAATTAAGCGCATGGGCATGCCCTTGGGAACCAAATCCGAAGATAACGATGTTTTTGTTTTTGAGATTTTCTAGGTCTGCGTCGTTTTCGTAGTAAACCGTGGCCATGATAAAGAACTCCTTTATTAATTTTGGTTATTTTTCCCCCATAACTGATCTTATTTTTGTGTGCAATAGAGAAGGGGCTTAATAATTTTTAGACAAGTCTATTCGAAGCCCGCAGGTGTAGTCTATTTCGATTTTGGTTTCTTGAGTCCCCGATCGAAGTTCAAGGAGGTGTCCCCCTGATTTTTTATCCGCTGTGATGAAATGAAAGTGATACCCCGTCGCATTAATTCCCTTCATGCTTTTAGGGGTCCAAAATCCGACGATCGTCCCTTTTTGATTGTGAAATTCGAAGGTCGGTTGCGTTTTGACGACTTCAGAAAAAGGGGGGTAGGGTTCCTTTTGTTCCGGAACACTCCTCGTTTTAAGGTATTTAAAGTTACCCGTGATTTTGAAGGCATAAAAAATATTTCTTTGGGGAAGATGAGTGTCGAAGAACGCCTGTAATTTTTCAACGTTAAGCGGTTCTTTTGTCAAAAGAGTTTTATCTGCTTTAAAATGAGTTGTGACTGCAAAGGGAGTCGTCAAGTGATCGGGAACTGATATCGCTTTTCCATGGCCGTCGACTTGGTGCAATTTTTTCCCATCCCCCACCATTTCTCCATTCGCATGATCATAAGTTCCTACTCCAAGCGTTCCATGTTTTTTAAGGGATTCAATCGATAGCTTCCCCTTGTATCCCCCTTCGAGGAAAACTCCGAGGGTGGATGTTTGAAATAGGGTATCCGATTTTAAATTGGGGCATATCTTTTGGGTAACATGCCCTTTTCGGTTTTCTTCAAAGGAACGAAAGAATTTTAGCATCCCATCATAATGTTTCGAGTTCTTAAAAAGGTTGGAACATCGCATCGCTGCCACCACAGCCTCCCGCATGCGATTTTGACGTGATGCATCGGTTTCATTAGCGGTGATTGGAGGGAAGTCGGCTAAGTTGAGAACCTGATCGTGGTTTTTATTAAGTTGGGTAAGGTTTTGAGCTAGTTCTGGGTCAGAAATATCGAGGGTCAGCCCAGGACTCATTTCGATTGTTTTTATAGCTGTTGGATTCCCCATCCCATTTCCTCCCCATAAATGCAGAAGTATTATCGGCAAAAGGAAGACAGAGTTTCGCTCAATATGGGATTTTTTTATGGTGACGGATAACTTTCTCATAGAGTAGTCTATCTTGACTCGGTCGCCCTTTCATTTATCCATAACAAGAAATAAGAAGGAGGATTTAATGCCAAAATATGTGATTGAACGTGAGCTCCCTGGTGCAGGCAATTTGACCGCAGAACAACTCAAAGAGATCTCCAAAAAATCTTGTGATGTCCTCAATAAGATGGGACCTCAGATCCAGTGGCTGCAAAGCTACATCACTGATGATAAAATTTATTGCATCTATATCGCCCCCAATGAGGCGATGGTGAAAGAGCATGCCAAACAAGGGGGTTTCCCGGCAAACCGAATCTCCGAAATTAAATCGATCATTGATCCTACCTCTGCCGAATAAAAAACTTTACATCTCTAAACCATATCCTTTACCCTTTTAAGTTGGAACATAACTATTTTTAAGTTCTATTTTGAAAGGGGGTTTTTATGACAGAGCCAAAAACTTCTCATATTCGCGAGTTGCAAGATACGACCCATGCACTCAGGGAAGATGTTCAAAAATTGGGAAAAATTTCCAAAGAGGTCGCTTATGAAACCCTGGACCATTTAAGGGAAAATGCGGCGGGTTATTATAAAGAAGGATTAGATAAAGCCAAATCGATGGAACACAACTTGGAAGAGCAGATCCAAAAACATCCACTAAGGTCGGTTCTGATTGCCGCTGGGGTGGGTTGTTTTTTAGGGATCCTAATGAAAAAGAGATAATTCTTTGTTTTTCAGCTCTGTAGAGCCGTCTATTCCAAGCTTTGCATAAAATTCTGGGGACCTTTCTTATGGAAACCAAAACGGGGGAGGAGCAGGTCAATAAGGGGGAAAAGGGGGATTTACCTTTCCCTCCCGAGGATGGGCCGGAGGCATTGCGTCGTTTGGCAGGGCAAATCCCTGAAATACTCGATTATCTATTCTTTTATCTTCGGGCCCAAATGGATCGGGCCAAGTTTTCTGTCAAAAAAATTGGGGGATATGTTTTTCTCGGTATCGTTTCCCTGTTTCTTATCATCCAGCTGATTTATCTCTCGCTCCATCACTTGTTTCTCGGTTTGGCTGAAGGGATCAGTCAAAGGTTTCCTTTAAGTCCATGGTTAGGTTCGGTTATCTTGGGAGGAGGAGTGTTTTTACTTTTTCTCATGACTGTCCTATTAGGATCTTATTGGATTCGAAGGGGTTCTTTTAGAAAGACCAAAAAAGTTTATGAACATGAGTTTAAAGAACAAAAAATCAAATACGGGCATTCCATCGTCGAGCAAGCGGCGCCGACGGGCCAAAACGGAAGGTGATTGGCTGGGTCGGCAAGCGGATGTAGCCAAGGTGGCCATTAAAAATACCACCGTGGGGATGATGAAGAATCTGGTTCGAATCTTGAAAATCCAAGATTGGGCCAAAGAATATCCCATTAAGACCGCTGGGGTTGCTGCGGTCGTCGGTTTTTTCGTGGGGGAAAAAGTCACCGAAATTTATGAGGAGAAAAAAAATCCGCAAATAAAAATCAAAGTGGAGCCTGCCGAGCCTGAATTGGTTACTTCAGCCCCTCCAAGATCACCTTCCCATCTCTCGGAAATGTCTTCTCTGCTTCTGGTAAAAGGGACCGATTTATTGAAAGATCTGGTTTATACCTGGTTTGCCCACGAGGTGCTTTCAAAAAATAAAACTGAGAAGGAAGAAGAATCGGCACCTGTTGAGAATTCCTGATTTTATTTCTCATGAATTTTCTTTCTTACTTGACCCCTTAAAATAAGCACGGGTAGAGAGTTTGGCTATTATGGCTAGATTTATCTTTGATTTGCAGAGAACTCATCATTGCAATGCCCTTCGTAAAACCGATGTTGGGAAAGAAGTGATTCTATTTGGCTGGGTGGCGACCCGGCGGGATCATGGAGGGGTGATGTTTGTCGATCTTCGCGATCGTGAAGGGCTCACCCAAGTTGTATTTAATCCGGAGATCAACGAAAAGATTCATGAGTTGGCCAAACATCTTCGGTCGGAATATTGCCTCGGCGTGAAAGGGGAAGTAGTAGCGAGACCGGAGGGGATGACCAATTCCAAACTTCCCACCGGAGAGATCGAAGTTCGTGTCATTGAGTTTGAAGTTTTTAATGCCGCCAAACCTCCCCCCTTTCCGATTGAAGATGATGTTGATGCCAATGAAGAGCTTCGGTTGAAATACCGTTATCTCGATCTGCGGCGTCCGGTGATGCAGAAAAATTTTGTTATCCGTCACAAGGTGGCGCAGGCGGCGCGAAATTACCTTTCTTCAAACGGTTTTTTAGAAATTGAAACCCCGTTTCTCACCAAGAGCACTCCCGAGGGGGCTCGGGATTATCTTGTTCCATCGCGACTTCATCACGGCCATTTTTTTGCGCTTCCACAATCTCCACAATTATTTAAACAAATACTGATGATGTCCGGAATGGAACGGTATTTTCAGATTGCACGATGTTTTCGTGACGAAGATCTGCGTGCCGATCGACAACCGGAATTTACTCAGATCGATCTCGAGATGAGCTTTGTTGAAAAAAATCATGTGATGGAGATGATGGAAGGTTTGGTCGTCGAGATGTGGCGTGCGGCGCTGGGTGTTCACCTCAAACCACCATTTCCTCGAATAAGCTATCAAGAATCAATCGCTAGGTTTGGTTTAGATGCACCGGATGTTCGCTTTGGATTGGAACTTCAGGAAGTAAGTGAAGTGTTTCAAGGGACCTCCTTCAAAGTTTTCAACGATGTGTTGGGCAAAGGTGGAATCATCAAGGCGATCAATTTAAAAGGGAAGGCCGACCTTTCCCGCAGTGAATTAGATGAGATGACCAAGTTTGTTGGAATTTACGGTGCAAGAGGTTTGGCATGGATCAAGGTGTTGGCCAGCGAGTGGCAGTCGCCCATTGTGAAATTTTTTAGTGAGAAGGAAAAAGCGGATCTCCAAAAGATGCTTCAGATGGAGGTGGGAGATCTGGTCGTCTTTGTCGCGGATCGACCGAAGATTGTGAATGATTCTCTTGGAAATCTTCGTGAACATCTCGGAGCCAAGTTTCAACTCATCGACGAATCGAAACTTGCTTTCGTCTGGGTCTATGACTTCCCGATGTTCGAATACGATGAGAAAGAGGCGCGACATGCGGCGGTCCATCATCCCTTCACCTCTCCCTTGTCGGAAGATATCCCTCTACTCGAAACCGATCCTGGAAAGGTCAAGACGCAAGCCTACGATCTAGTGCTCAATGGAAATGAGATCGGCGGCGGCTCGATCCGTATCCACAATCCTCAGCTGCAATCGAAAATTTTTGAGATTCTTAAAATCAATGTTGAAGAGGCGCGACAAAAATTTGGATTTTTCCTCGATGCCCTTGAATACGGCTGTCCTCCACATGGTGGCATCGCGTTTGGACTTGATCGAATTATTATGTTGATGGCCGGAGCCACTTCGATCCGCGATGTGATCGCTTTTCCAAAAACTCAAAAAGCGACCTGTTTGTTATCGGATGCGCCGAGTCCGGTGAGTGCGACGCAGCTTTTAGAACTTGGTATACACGTTGATCAAGAATCGAATATCGAACATCGAACATCGAACATCGCGAAGAAATAGTTTTTCGATGTTCGATGTTCGAAATTCGATGTTCGCCATTTATGGAATTCGATCTTATTATTATCGGCGGTGGTGTCAACGGGTGCGGAATCGCCCGTGACGCGGCGATGCGGGGATTGAAGACGGTTTTGATTGAAAAAAATGATTTTGGTTCGGGCACGACCGGTTCAAGTTCACAAATGATTCATGGTGGAGCTAGGTATCTACTCTCCGACGTTCAGACTACGAGATCTTCTTCACTCGATAGTGGTTATATTCAAAAAATTGCGCCGCATCTTTTATTTAGAATTCCTTTTCTATTCCCGGTTCTAACCAACCCCAAAAAATCAGCCTTTGGACAGAAGCTTTACCTCGAGCTCCTTGAGACCTACTTTTCTGCCTACGATAAATTTGCGCTGCTAAAAAATGGGAAGATGCATACACGACTAAGCAAAGAAGAGGCGCTGCAAGTCGAGCCCGACCTCGCTCCAGAACTTCATGGTGCCGTGACCTTTGATGAGTGGGGGATCGATAGTTTTCGACTTTGTCTGCTCAACGTCCTTTCTGCCGCGGAGCATGGTTGTGAAATTCGTAATCATACTGAAGTGACGGAGTTGATCCGTGAATCGGGGCGGGTTGTTGGGGTTCGAGTAAAAAATGTTATTGCAGGTGGGTATTCCGAGATCCGTGGTTCGCTGGTCTTCAATGCCGGTGGGCCGTGGAGCGCGCAGTTGGCGAAGCGTGCCGGGTGCCATATTCCTCTACGTCCCGCGAAAGGGATCCACGTCGTGTTTGATCGACGAATTTCCAACTATGCGATCATGGCGTCCGCCATCGATGGACGCAGTATCTTTCTCATGCCTTATCAAAACACGACGATCATGGGGACGACGGATGATGATTATTTTGGGGACTTAGATGATATCCCGATTTTAGAAGATGAAATCGAGTATCTCTTTGAGGGGATCGAGCAAGTGTTTCCTCGCGTGCGGCAGGCTCGGATGATTCAAGCCTGGGCTGGGGTTCGTCCCACATTGGATGGTCGCGGTCATTATGAAGATGATTTGAGTCGCGATCACAAAGTTTTTGATCATGAGGCACAAGATGGCGTGGGAGGATTTCTTTCCATCGCCGGAGGAAAGTTGGCGAGCTACCGGTTGATGTCGGAAGAAGCGGTCGATGTGGTGTGCCAAAAATTGGGGAAGATGTCCCCTTGCCGTACTCATTTGGTTCCTTTTCCTGGTGGGGAACGGGTGATCCAGCCCGAAGAGCTGGCGCAGTCCTACCAAATCCCACTCTTGGCCGCTCAGCGCTTAGTTTATCGGCATGGGACGCATGCAGAAAAAGTTCTTGAGCTTACCCGAGAGCATCCGTTTTTTCGCAACATCATCTGTCAGTGCGAACCGACGCTTGAAGCGGAGTTGCGTTATGCAGTCCGTTACGAGTGGGCCAAAACTTTGGCCGACCTGCGACGCCGCACTCGGTTTGCAGCAGGCCCCTGTCAGGGGATGCGTTGCCTCATGACGACGGCGCAGATTTTGGGGGAAGAGCTAAATCTATCGCCGCGAGAAGTTTTGAGTCAGCTGAAAGAGTTTCAAGAAAAGAGTTGGGAAAAAAGAATTCCGGTACTGGATGGAACTTCGCTACAGCAAGAGGAGTTGTTAGCGTATTCACTTTATAATGTGGGAAATCTTGATTGATGGAAAAAACGACTGACATTGCAATCCTCGGAGATGGCCTTGCCGCTTATGCAGCGGCGCTCGAGCTCAAAGATTCTGGTTGCGAAGTTACGATCGTCTCCAAGGCTCCAGGAGCGACGGCGCTTTCTTCGGGGGCTTGGGATATTGCGGAGAGTCCGACGCGTAGTGCTCAAGACGATTGGGAAAAGCTTCCGACCATTCGCGAAAATCTTTCTGAGATTTTGCGGCGAAATGAATTTCATCCTTATTCGGTTTTTAGCAAAGGCTTTTCACTTCCTGATTATCTTAAATTCATCGAAGAGCACGTGGGACGTGCCATCAAAGAATTGCCGTTATCGATGGAGGGGAGTGTAAAAAAAAACCAGGTGGTGCTTAACAATCTTGGCACCGTGAAATCGACGGCGTGGGTACAAAGTTCCATGATCGACGCCGACTTGAGAAGGTGGAAAGAGGCGAAGGTCTTGGTGGTAGGGATCCACGGTTTTTCTGGGTTTAACTCCCGATTTATTCGGCATCGATTGTTAGAACTTCAAGAAGGGCAATCGAAACAGCATATCGGTTTTGTCGGTAGCTTTGATGTTGAGCTTCCCAATTTTTCCCATCAGGCCTCTCTCACTGCGATTGAACTGGCGCAACGACTCGATCAAAAAGAAACTTTTGTAAAGTTCGGACATGAGATTGTGAAGTATATTGATGGAAAAATTTATTCTCATCTGTTGCTTCCCTCCATCCTCGGAATTGAAAACACGATGGCCATTACGGAGGCATTGAAAAAAATCACTGGGCTGGCCACAGCTGAAACGTTGGCGACCCCAATGAGTGTCCCGGGTTATCGCTTACATCGGGCACTACAAAAATTTTATCAGCAGCAAGGGTTAAATCTCGTGACAGGAGAAGTGAGTGGCTTTGAAGGGGAATCGCGGCAGGTCAAAAAGATCACGATCCAAGACGCAGAAAAATCAACTCAACTTCGTGCCAAGGCTTTCCTCCTCGCTACTGGAAAATATATTGGAGGGGGAATTAAGCGAGAGAGAGTTTTTCAGGAGTCAGTTTTTCAGCTCCCCGTTTCCGTTCAACACAAGCAACTAGCCCATCAATCACCGGCTCGATTTACCGACCTCAATTCCGCTCATTCTCAGCCATTTCTCCAAGCCGGAATCCGCATCAATTCCTTCGGACAGCCCTTAGATACGGAGGGGGAAGTGATTTTCGACAACCTATTTGCCGCTGGTTCGATATTAGCCGATTTTGACCCTTCGCACGAACGATCGGCAGCGGGAGTCTCTCTCATTTCCGGTACGCTCGCTGCACGACATGCCAAGGGATTGGCATAGATCCGCCTACCATACTTACCCAAACCAGCTTTCACTAAAGTAGTTTTTCCACTTGGAGGGGCTTGTTTCGGACATTTTGATTTTTTAAGAGATTTTACGATTTGTTTAGTAATATCAAAAGGTTAATGATCTTTCTACAATTTGTAAAATACATTTTATAAATTGTATCAGATTTACTTGGAAGTGGTTGGAATCGGATAAGAATTTTCAAAAAAAAAGGATGAAAAGTGAGCAACAATCTTAAAAAGTTGCCGATCTTAAGAAGTAAAGCACTACGGTTCTTAAGAGGGTTAATAAAGAAGCTATCAAAGGGTTTAGAGGGGTATGACTCCACCAAATATTTCCAAACAAAATGGGATGCATTGTCGCAAGCTCGGCACCGAGGTATTGTGTGACGATTTTAGTTCGAATAGTCAATCAGCGGCAGCACAAATTGGGTTAGGAATTGGAGATACCCTTTGGGGAATCATTCAAACTCCCAATCATCTATTAAAAAGAATTACCGGGATTGATTCTTATCTGGGGCAAGATCGAGCATGGTCTTTGGGTAATTTGTTTCGTGCCTATAGTTGGAGCTTGCAGGGGAATCCGCTTTTTATCGTCGGGGATACGGCCAATCATATTTTCTACGGCGGCTTAAATACACTCACCGCGGGATTAACCCATACCATTTTCAATCAATGGTTAGGGTTGAACATTCAATATTTTACTCCTCCGCCAAAAACGATTCGCGAATCGGCTCGGGTGGTGAGTGGGGGAATCCTTCTTGCATTGCCACTCAAAGGGGTTGTGCTTAACGGGATGGGGATCAAGGCTCCTCCCACTCTTGAAATAGTTTCCGAGACAGCACAGGGATCGAATGCTAATTCCGCGACCACCTCTGCGACAGAAGCATTCACCGCTCGCCTCAATTTCTCAAAAGTAGCTCGAGTTGATCGTATTCAATCAAAAACACCTTCGGATGTTTATGATGGCTATCAAAATATCTCACCAGGGATTTGGAATTCTCATCCCCAACTAAAAGTGGGCCCTGGAAATGTGCCTCCTCCTCCGCGAACTGTGGAGACATCGCTAGGAAAAGTAGAACTTCCCAATGGAAGCATGGTGATGGGGGAAGGAAGTATAGGGAATGTTGGCGGCAGTGGGCCTTCAGGGGCCAGTGGAGTCTTAGGCGTTTCTAATTCCAGATCAGGTGGAACAACATTCGTGCTAGCTCCGACAGAAGTAAAGACAACGGCCATGAATCGAACTGCAGCATCTCAAGTAGCAACAGAAGGTTCTCCCAATGTCCTTCCATCTCTCAAGATCGAGCTAATACCAGGCAATCCTTCGCAGCTGCCAATGACTCTTCCGAGTGCATTCCAAGGGGACATGGTGGAGAAAAAATCTTCCGATGAATTCATCGTTGTTCCTGGCACCGAAAATCCAATCCCGATGTTTGATCCCCTTACACCCGAAGAGCAACAAGGTCCGATCGGTGATTCATCCATGGACGATAATTTTTATTATTCAATGTCGAAGCAGGAGGATTCTTCAAAAAAGAAGGGGAAAACGAAAAAAAATACTGAAGCCGAAAAAACTGAAGAGGATACTCCGGGGCAAGAGAAGAGCAGACTTTCGCCAGAAGAGTGGGAAGATACTCCAAAAAACAATAAAAAGTTTAAGAATGGGATCGAGGATGGCAAGGACCAATTTCTTAAAGATCCCTCAAAAGGCTTAGTTGCGGAGAATATCCTCACAAGCGTTTTTAACAAAACTTTCTTTACCTTTGAGAACCACCGTGGTGCCACAAAGAAATTTCGCGGAGAGACCCTTCTCGACAAACGGGGAAAAGACAGAGGTATTGATTCCATCGTCTCTCTACTTCGGGAGCTTGGGATTGAAGTAGCGGGTGAAGTTAGATTACCTAACCCAACGGATGAGGAATATAAAAACGATGAGTTGATTAGAACAACGATCGTGGCGGGAAAAGATCAGTTTCTTAAGGATCCCACAAAAGGATTCGTTGTTGAGAATATTCTCTCAAATAAATTTATCAAATCCTCCTCCTTTATCTTTGAGAATCGCCAGGGGGTTATGAAACAGTTTAAGGGAAATGCCCTGCTAGAGAGGAGGGGGAAAAAGCCAAATATTGATGCCATTGTTTCTTTACTTCGGGAGCTTGGAATTGAAGTGGGGGGTGAAGTTAGATTA
>JBGTGJ010000238.1:0-7896 GCA_041746775.1 bacterium | reverse complement strand
ACAAAAAAACAAAAAAATACCCCCCCCGCCCCTACAATACGGGTACATCCCATGGATTTGAATAAAAACAAAATTCTCGTCGCCATGAGCGGCGGTGTCGATAGCTCCGTGACCGCCGTGCTGTTAAAAGAGGCCGGCTATGAAATCATCGGGGCGACGATGAAGCTTTGGGATACTCCGAAAGATGAGCCGCAACGCCATACCAGTTGTTGTTCGGTGGAAGATATCACCGATGCGCGACGTGTAGCGGATCAGATTGGGATGCCGTTTTTCGTTATTAACAGCAAAGAGGCGTTTCGAGAATCGGTGGTGAATCCTTTTGTTCAAGAATATCTCGCCGGCCGCACCCCCAATCCATGTGCCTTGTGTAATCAGAAGGTAAAATTTGATTTCTTATTCCAAAAAGCGTTCGAACTTGGTGCCTACTACGTAGCGACCGGGCACTACGCCAAGAAGCTTTGGGATGAAGATAAAAAGGAGTGGCAATTACTCAAGGGGATCGACCCTACCAAAGATCAATCCTATTTTTTGTTCGGGATGAATCAAGAGCAACTCGAGCACACCTTATTTCCAGTTGGTCATTTAAAAAAAGAAGAGGTGAGGGATATCGCGCGTAAACACGGGCTCAAAACAAGTGAGAAACCGGATAGCCAAGAGATCTGCTTTGTGCCGAGCCGAGATCACGGAAATTTTATTTCGAAATATGCCCCCGAATCGCTTCCCGCGCGTGGAAACTTTGTCGATGAAAAAGGGAATGTCTTGGGAGAGCACGAAGGGATCTATCGATACACTATCGGGCAACGCCGTGGAACTCAAGTCGCTGCAGGAAATCGGGTCTACATCAAATCGATCGATCCAAAAACGAATAATATCCTGATGAGTGAAGAGTCTCAGCTCTTTCAATCTTCGCTCATCGCTAAACGTCTGCGGTGGGTTCGAAAAGTTGCTGATGGAATTCAAGTTCAAGCAAGGATCCGTTATCGCCACTCCGGTAGCTCCGCGGTCCTCCGGTTGACAGGGACCGATGAGGTCCAAGTCCAATTCTCCGAACCACAACGCGCCATCACTCCAGGGCAGGCGGTGGTGTTTTACCAAGGGGAGGAAGTCCTCGGTGGGGGTTGGATTGAGAGGGGGCTAGATTGAAAGAGGCGACCGTTGCGATTGCCACCTTGGGGTGCAAGGCAAATCAATATGATGGCAGTGTGCTCGAAGCGCAGCTAAAATCCCGCCAATTCCGTCTCGTTGATTTCAAAGAAAAAGCAGACATCTACGTCATTAATACCTGCACCGTCACCGACCGCGCCGATATGGAAGGGCGCAATCTGATCCGTCGTGCGCATCGTCGTAATCCAGACGCGTTTAAAATCGTCACTGGCTGCTATGCCCAAACCAAGCCGGAAGAGGTTGCGAAGGTCGAAGGGGTCGATTTGGTGTTGGGGAATGACAAGAAGTGGCGGCTCTTCGATTATCTCGATCAAGGGAGACCCCAAGATCCACTCATCGAAGTCGATAATATTTTTCGTCACACCGAATTGGAAAGCCATGGAATGGCTTCCTACTCTCGAAATACCCGCGCGTTTCTCAAAATTCAAGATGGCTGCAATCAATTCTGCAGTTTTTGTATCATCCCTTTTGCACGCGGGAGAAATCGAAGTTTGCCGATATCTAAAGTTTTGGAAGAACTCTCGCGATTAAGTGAAGCTGGATTCCACGAAGCGGTGTTAACCGGAATTCATATTGGGACCTACGGGCATGATTTGACAGAACCGACGACCTTGTTGGAGTTGCTCCGCGAGATTGAACTTCAACGCCCCATTCACCGTGTCCGAGTTTCCTCCATCGATCCCGAAGAGGTGAGTGAAGAGATGGTCGAACTGTTTTCCTCCGCCAAGGTTTTATGTCCGCACCTCCATATCCCTTTACAAAGTGGTGATGACAAGACGCTTCAAATGATGCGGCGTCGGTATTCTCGACAACAATTTCAAAATCTGTGTGAGTCGTTAACTCAAAAAAATCCAAGCCTCTGTATTGGTACCGATGTGATTGTCGGTTTTCCTTACGAAGACGAGGTTAGTTTTGAAAATACCTACTCGTTGCTAAAAAATTCTCCGGTTCATTATTTTCACGTCTTCCCTTTTAGTCCCAAACGGGGGACCCCAGCTGCTAAGATGTTGGGGCAGGTGGCTCATTCCACTAAAAAGGAAAGAGCGAGTCGATTGCGTGAACTGTCACGATTCAAATCCAAGCAGTTCCGCCAAAGATTTGTGGGGGAAGAGGTCGAAGTAATTCTTGAGACCGAGGTTAAACAGGATTACAATGCTGCGTCGGATGTTTCCTGGTGGTCGGGTGTTTCACAAAATTATTTACCGATCCAATTACCAACTGTTCGTGGGAAGAGTGGGGAATTAAGACGCTGTGTGGTGAGTGAAGAAAGAGAGGATCTGCTTGTCGGAAAAGATGACGCGAGCTGAGAAGAAGCATCTCAAGTCGTTTGAAAAAAAATTAGGTTATCGTTTTCGTCATAAGGCTTTGCTCAAAAACGGTTTGACGCACAAGTCGTACGCCAATGAAAGAAGATGGGATCCTACTTTTCATAATGAGCGATTGGAATATCTCGGGGATGCAGTTCTCGAACTGATCGTCTCACACCTCCTGATGAAAAAATATCCGCAAGCTGCTGAAGGGGAATTGAGTAAGCTCAGGGCAGCGATCGTTAACGAAAAAACCTTAGCAGGTGTCGCGAGGGCCCACTCTTTGGGGGACTTCCTTTATTTGGGAAAAGGGGAAGAAATGGGGTCGGGGCGAGAGAAGAGTAGTTTGTTGGCTGATGCGCTAGAGGCGGTGATTGGCTCGATTTATCTCGATCGTGGGTTCAAAAAAGCTTTTAAAGTCATCGGTAAGATCGCCCTCGAGCTGTTTGATCAAGTGGGGCAAGAAGGTTTTTATCAGGATTACAAAACCCTTTTGCAAGAGCGGGCTCAAGAGTTGTTTCGCACCGTTCCCAAATACAAGATGGTTCGCGAGATAGGGCCTGATCATGACAAGACGTTTGAAGTTAATCTGATGATTCGTGGCGAGGTTTACGGAGTCGGGAGTGGAAAGAGTAAAAAGGATGCCGAGCAAAATGCAGCGAAAGAGGCGTTGATTGCTTTAGAAAAATATACCCCTACACCCCCTTCGTCTAATTCCTTAGAATCACAAAATCATGTCGCGAGTTAAGTCTCCCTATATTATTCCAATTTTCATCTCTCACCTCGGTTGCCCCTTTCAATGTGTTTACTGTCAGCAAGAACGGATCACGGGGCAAGAAAAATGGCTTCCAACGGCCGAGGAAATTTCCAATCGAATCGAAAAATTTCTCTCCACTCGCAAACCTAATAAATATTCTCACACCGAGGTTGCCTTTTATGGTGGGACATTTACCGGGCTTCCGCAAAAATTGATCGAAGAGATGTTGCAGGCGGCATTTTCCTTCGTGCAAAAAGGAGAGATTGATTCTCTTCGTGCCTCGACCAAGCCTGATTATATTTTTCCTGACCAACTTCTTCTCCTTAAACAATATCAGATGACGACGATCGAGCTGGGGGTTCAGTCGTTGGATGATCAAGTATTGAAAAAAGTCGGACGGGGTTATGGACCTTCGGAGGTTTTTGGAGCGGTCGAGAATTTAAAAAAAGCTGGCTTTAAAGTTGGGATCCAACTGATGCCGGCGCTCCCTGGCGCCTCAGAAGAGGAAGCGTTCGAGACCGCGGAAAAATCCATTGCACTCCAACCTGACTTTGTCCGCATCTATCCCACCGTGGTTCTTGAAGGGACAGGGTTGGCGGCATTGTATCGCCAAGGGGTATATCAACCATGGAATCTTGAACAGGCGATTCGAGTTTGTCGAAGACTCCAAGCGATGTTTTCTGAAGCGAATATTCCGATTATTAAAATGGGGTTAGAGTTTTCCACCGATGAGCGATCAGGAATTCTCGCAGGGCCGTACCATCCTAATTTTCGCCAATTGGTTGGTAAATAGAGCAAATTTCAAAAAGGTTCTTGCGGTATCTAGCCAGGTGGTTCAATAGCAATGCATGAGCTTTCATTCCGGTTACGTTACCATCCTCGGTGTCCCCAACGTCGGCAAATCGACGCTGATCAATGCTTTGATTGGGGAGAAGATCTCCATTGTCACCAATAAACCACAAACTACGCGGCATCGGATTTTAGGGATTATGAATCGCCCTGGAGCGCAGGTGCTTTTTCTTGATACCCCCGGAATTCACCAGCCTGGAAAATTACTTAACGAAAAGATTGTCGAAACCGCCTTGCGAACGGTGGAGGATGCCGATGTGGTGTTGCATCTGATTTTTCCCAAGAAAAATCTCTCTACGTTAGATCGAGAGATTGCTGCGAAAGTTCAGAACACCCGCAAGCCTTACCTGGTTTTGATCAACAAGATCGATGAGACTTCGAAAGATCAAATTCTTCCGGTCATCGATGCGGTTCAGAACGAATTGAAGCCTGCCGAAATCATTCCGATCTCGGCATTAACGGGGGATGGAGTATCTCGCGTCATTGAAGCAATTATTCCGCATCTACCCGAAGGGCCCGCTTATTACCCCAAAGATGTTTACACCGAGCACGATCTGCGATTTCTCACCGCCGAGATTGTGCGAGAGAAGGCGATGCATCTTTTGCAACAGGAACTCCCTTATTCTCTCACCACCCAGGTGGAGGCATTTCATGAAGAAGAAAAACTGGATCGGATTCATGTCAGTATCATTGTAGAAAAAGCTTCCCAAAAAGGGATCGTGATTGGGGCGAAAGGTTCTATGATCAAAAAGATCGGAGAATTGGCGCGCAAGGAGATTCAAACTTTGGTAGGTAAAAAAGTCTACCTCGAATTGTTCGTCAAGGTTGTAGATAATTGGACAAAGAAGGAACAGAAATTAAAGGAATTTGGAATCACCTAAGTTATGCCTGAAATCCAAGAAACTCTCACCCCGATGCTTCGCCAGTACCTGGAGATTAAGCAGCAGCACCAGGATGCGATTCTGTTTTTTCGTCTAGGGGATTTTTATGAGATGTTTTTTGAAGATGCGGTTAAAGCCTCTCAGATCCTCGAAATCACACTTACCTCGCGAAATAAAAATGCTGAAGAATCAGTCCCGCTCTGCGGTGTCCCCTACCATTCCGCCAGCGCCTACATCCGAAAATTAATCGAACAAGGTTGCAAGGTCGCGATCTGTGAACAGGTCGAAGATCCCAAATTGGCCAAAGGGATTGTGAAGCGGGAGGTGACGCGGGTCGTGACACCTGGGCTGTTGGTCGAAACAGAGTCTCTTGCCTCGCATGAAGCAAATTATTTGGCAGCGGCAGTCCAAAACGAAGGAAAAATTTTTCTATCGTTGATCGATATTTCTACGGGGGAAGTATTATCCGGAGAATATTCTGAAGAGGTGGCGGCGATTGAAGAAATGGGGAAGCTTCGAGTGCGAGAGTTGTTAATTCTCCACGATCAAGAGAAATTCTCTTTTGTAGAAAGGCTTAAAACCCAAATTCCAAATTTACTTCTTAGTTATTCTTTTGAAGAACCTGCTACATCTTTACTTCAGTCCCTTTCCATTTCAGAATCATTTATCGCTTCGTTCCCCTCGATCACTCCAGGATTACAAAAAGTGTTGTTGCGATTATTGGACTACGTTCAAAAAACCCAACGCTCTTTATTAAATCACTTAGGAGAAATCCAAACCATCAAAGTGCCACAATTTATGGGGATCGATGCCCGCACCTTTCGGCACCTCGAATTGATCCATAATCAGCGAGGGGAGGGGTCTCGTCATACCCTTTTTTGGGTTCTCAATAAAACTCAGACTTCGATGGGGGCTCGCGCTTTAAAGAGATGGATTCATTATCCATTGGTCGAAATTCCATTGCTGAAAAAGCGTCAGGAGGGGATCCAAGAGCTTTTAGATAAAGTTTCTCTGCTGCAGTCGATCCAATCCGAATTGCAACCGGTGCAGGATATCGAGAGGATGTTGGGAAAATTAGCGGTCGGTTCCGTCAATGCCAGGGATCTGTATGGCTTGGCGAGTTCGTTAAAAGGGGCGGATGAGTTGATTAAGCGACTCAGGCCGCAGTTGGAAAGCGAGCTACTCCGAGAAAACTTTGTCAACTATCCTGATCTACATCTTTTATTTGATTCCATCTTACAAACGCTTCGTACTGAACTCCCTCACTCGATTCGCGAAGGGGGAATGATCGCGGAAGGGGTGCATTCCGAATTGGATGAACTACGCTCCATCAGCCGTGACGGCAAATCAGTGATCGCTGCGATGGAGGAGGAAGAGCGGGCGAGGACTAAGATCTCTTCGCTGAAGATCCGTTACAATAAAGTTTTTGGCTACTATATCGAGATCACTCACGCTCATAAAGACAACGTCCCGCTCGATTATATTCGCAAACAGACGCTCACCAATGCGGAGCGTTTTATCACCCCCAAACTGAAAGAATATGAAAACAAGGTCTTGGGGGCGGAAGAACGGATCAAGGCGTTGGAGTATGAAATTTTTTGTGAGATCCGAGCCGCTTGTGCTGAAAAAATCGAGCTGGTCCGCCAGGCCGCTTCTGCAATTGCACTTCTCGATGTGATGGCGGCTCTGGCGAGTTGCGCGCGTGAATATCAGTATGTGCGGCCTGAGCTGTGTGAAGAGAAGTTGTTGGATTTGAAGGAGGCACGTCATCCCGTCCTCGAAAGAATTCCGCTCGGGGAGCGATTCATCCCTAACGACCTTCAAATCGACGAGGTCAACGGTCCGCTTTTCCTCATTACTGGTCCCAACATGGCGGGTAAATCGACCGTGATGCGGCAGGCGGCACTGATCGTCCTGATGGCGCAGATCGGTTCCTACGTCCCCGCCAAAGAGGCTCGTATTGGGGTGGTCGATCAAATTTTTTCTCGAATTGGTGCGAGTGATGATCTCTCGCAAGGACAATCGACTTTTATGGTCGAGATGCTCGAGACTGCGAGCATCCTCCGAGCGGCGACGGAAAAAAGTTTTGTAGTGTTGGATGAGATTGGGCGAGGAACTTCCACGTATGATGGGATTTCGATCGCCTGGGCGATTGCGGAGCACTTGGCAAAAGAGGTGAAATGTCGTGCGTTGTTTGCGACGCATTATCATGAGTTGACGGAGCTCGCCGGATCGATCCCCGGAATTAAAAATTTCCAAATCGCGGTGAAAGAGTGGAATAACCAGATTCTCTTTTTGCGAAAATTAATCTCTGGCGGGGCCTCGCGTAGCTACGGGATTGAAGTTGCCAGGTTGGCAGGTTTTCCTGAAGCACTGCTAGTGCGTGCTAGGGAAGTATTGAAGCAGTTAGAGGACATTGAAGGTAAGGCATTGGAGGGATTGAACGTTTCTAAGCCGCCCGAGCCACAATTGGGGCTTTTTAATTTTCCCTATGCCGAATTACTACAAGAAATCTCCCAAATCTCCCCTGATCAAATGAGCCCCTTGGAGGCGCTGAACTTTTTGTTTAAATTAAAAGAAAAATATTCATGATGAGGAATCGATGTCGATTGTCCAAGAAAAAGAAAATCTCCAAACTCTAACTGAAATCTCCCCCAGTTATCTCACCGATAATCTTCTTAAGTTTGAGATCAAGGGGGATCTCACCGCTTCCGTCAAAGATTACCTCCAAAAATCTCGCGATCTGCTTTTTCAAAAAATGGCCGAAGGATTTTCCCCCATTCGTTTGGTTCGTTTGCAAAGCCTACTGACCGATCAGATGATTGTGGCGATGTATAAACGGGCCTTTGAAGAGAGTCATCATCATGGAGTGCCGCTGGTTCCATTTACCCTGCTAGCGTTAGGGGGGTATGGACGAGCGGAGATGAATCTTTTTTCC
>JBGTGJ010000237.1:0-5884 GCA_041746775.1 bacterium | reverse complement strand
ATCACTTTCTCCAAATCTTTTTCAGCTTTTAGTCGCTCCTTCTCTTCCTCCGTTAATTGAATTTTAGAAATAACGATCCGCAATAGTGGCGGGGCGACCAGAGAAGTCAACATCGCCATCAAAACGATAATCCCATACATTTGAGTATTTAATAAACCGACCGAAAGCCCAACTAACGCCGCAATCATCTCCATGCTGCCGCGCGCCGTCGTTCCAATGCCAAGGGCCAAAGATTCCCATAAAGAAAGTCGACCAATGTAGCCACCGAGGAGACTTCCAAAAACTTTGCTTAAAATGGCGATGATTAAGATCACGCCAAAGATATCCCAGTGATGAATGGAAAATAAATCGACCCTTAACCCTACATACGCAAAAAAAACGGGAGCAAATATCGAATCGGTCATCGTCGCAACATGTTCAAGCGCCGCAGGACGCATACGCCTGGCGTTGGCCAGAATAACTCCCGCTAAAAGAGCCCCAAACACCGCATGAAGATGCAAATAATGCGTGATGCTCGCCAAAGTGAGAGTAACTACGACGATCAAGGTAATGTGAGCGCCCGCACTCAATGCCCAATCATCAACCCATTTCACCAAGCGATAAATAAAGCGATAACCTAGGGTGGCCAAAAACAAAAGGAAGAGAATTCCTAAAACGATGGAGAGAGAAAGTTTTCCAATATTTTCCGAGCCAGCAGCGACCGCGATCACAAACGAAAATAAAGTATATCCTACTAAGTCCTGAATCACTCCCGACCCTAAAATCATCGCCCCAATGTTGCGCCTGAGTATATCGAGATCCATCAATATTTTCGCCAACACTGGGATGGCAGAGATCGCCATCAATGTTCCGAGAAAAACGGCAAAAAGTGTTCGGCGCTGTGGATCCACAAGAAAATTGTCTGGTAAAAAATACGCCAGCACAAAACCGCACAGAAATGGAATGAACATCCCAAAGGCAGAAGTGATAAAGACGGAACGTCCTAACCTTTTTAAAATTTTCAAATCGGTTTCGAAACCCGATTTAAGTAAGAGAAATATCATTCCCAAAAATCCGAGCATCTCCAAAAGATGAACTTGGGTGGGATTTTGAGGGAAAATGGTGTTGTGGACTGAAGGAAAAATTAAACCCAATAATGAAGGGCCTAAAAAGATACCGGCGAATAACTCTCCAAAAACAGAAGGGAGATTGATTCGCTTAGCCAATTCTCCCAGGATTCTTGCCGTTGCGAGCAGGAGAAGAAATTGCACCACAAAAACAAGAATTTCATGTTCAGTCAGAGGTTGGATCATGAATTTTCCTGTTAGAACTATTCATCATCTGAGTGGTTTTGCTTTTTTTCCTGCTTTTCTTTTTCTTTCTTCGCAAGTTTGGCTTCTCGCTGTTTGGCTTTCCGATCGAGATACTCTTCCTGCTTTTCCCCTTCTAAAGAAAAGAAATAAGATTCGAGCTCATCCATTCCAAAGATAGCAGCTAACAGACGAAGGTATTTGGGATTATTGCGAGGATCATTAGGATCTAAAAAATGCCCAGGAATTAAAACTTTATCTGCCAGCATTTCTCCCGATCCTTTTAAAATTTTCATCGCCCCTGAAAAAAGCGGCGAGGATTTGTAGCTCAACAGACCACCCACCGCCTTGGCAAAACCATCTTCGGGAATTTTTGCAGGTGGAACTGCAGAGGAGGTTTTAGCGGGAATTTTTCCTTCGACGGAAGGTGCAGAAGGGATACTTGGGGGAATTGTAGTTTTATCTACCTTTGACATGCCCTATTCTAACTGGGTTGTGGAAGGGGTGACAATAATTAAAATCAATACCTTGTTCCCATCATGAAACGAGCATTAATGGAGAATTTTTTGGAAAATTATTTTTTTCCGAGATTTTTCCTGCGAAATCCGTCTTGGATATGGGTGAGCTTTTTGAGGTCTTTTTCTTCGATCTGAAAATTTTCGTGCCCTTCGAGACCAGTCTCTTTGGCGTGTTTGATGGCGGTGGCGATCGTGCGGTACATTTTGTCATCCAGTTTGTCGTATACTAAATCAAAAGCTTTCTTAAGAACCTGAACCTGCTGTTCAAAAGGTAGCTCAAGAACCCTTTTTTTAAACTCCTCGAAGGTTTTGAAATCAGGAATGGTAGTCGTCATGAAATCCTTAAGATATTTTTTGATGCAATTTATTTGCTACAACAGATTGAAAAGCTACCCCTAAAATTAGTCGGTCACTTTCACTCAGCGGTGTATTAAAATGCTCTCCAAGATTACCAAAACCTTGACTGATTTTAGCCCCAGCAAATGGAACATTCCCGACACGATTAAGTTTGATTTCAGTTGGATGAGCACCATAAATGCCACGGGCTAAGACATGTTTGCTGGTACCAATGACTTTCTGAAGATCTCCAACATTAGTCTTACTAATAGGTTGAGCACCAGGTGCAACGCTTGGAGTCCCTCGCGTAACCTTAACTTCTCGAACAGGCTTATTAGCTAATGGCTTAACCCCTCCCCGTTGCAGAGGAGTTAGGGAATCGAGGTTTTTCGCTTCTGGAGCTGTTGGAATAATTTTAGATGCCATAATATTTTCCTTTAATTATAAATATTAACTAACCTTTTCTGATAAGGCTAGTTGAAACCTTTATATTCACTTACTATAGATCGGCCCCTAATCCCGTCATGTTTCTTCTTATTTTATTTTTGATCACTTTTTTTAAGATTTCCTCCGTCACAGCCTGGAATCCTGACTACGCCTACAACCTCCCCCAACAACGACGGATGTGTGTGAAACGGGATTCTGATGAAACTATTCGATTTTATTCTATTTTATCGGATGAGGATTGCCCTCCTGACGCAAGGCGTTACTTGGTCGTTTTTGCCAAAGAGCCGCCAGGAGGAATTGCCTTAGTCCCCACCACCACCTCGCTTCGATATTACCCCCCTCTTACGGTCCAGTGGCCACCGAAGGAAAAGTTGAGCAGCACCCCGCTTTGGCACTTTACCTGTTTAAAAAATGAAGAATTGGAGGTCTTAGATAGCAAAATCCCACTGCAAAGCTATCGGGGGGAGATTACCTCTTCGGGAAAGTTGGATTGCTTCTCAGCAGCCGAGCGAGCGCTGAAATATTGTAAAAAAGAATACCAAGGGGACAGTTTGTTGGAACAGTGTCCACTTTAGATTATGAAAAAAATATTATTGCTCATCTTATTGATAATGATCCCCAGTTCGGTTTGGAGCAATCCCTTCCGCACCCAATTTCTTTGTGTTCCAACGATTACCCCTAACCAGCCAAACTTGGAATTTCACATCCGCGATCGCGGAACCTGTGCTGAAGGGGAAAATTATATGCAGGTGGTGAAACAGTCCGATGGAATCACTTTAATCCTTCCGGTTACAGAGACCCCTCTCACTTCGGAGCAGCAGGAGGATTGGGAAAGATATCGAAAATATTTTGGTGGATCGAAAGCTGAATAAATGTTGTAAAAAATCTATCACAGAAAATGGATCCTGGATTTCTCCAGGATGACAATGCAAAGGAGGAATCATGATCGCCTGTCTCGACCTCGAAGGGGTTTTAGTCCCAGAAATTTGGATCAATGTTGCCGAAAAAACCAAGATTGAAGAGTTGCGCCTCACCACACGAGATATCCCCGACTACGATGTCTTAATGAAACGTCGTCTTAAAATTTTGGAAGATCATCATCTTAAATTACAAGACATCCAGGCCGTCATCCAAACCCTCAAACCTTTGGCGGGGGCTGAAGATTTCCTTCACTGGTTGCAATCGGAATTTCAGGTCATCATCCTTTCTGACACTTTTTATGAATTTGCCGCCCCCTTGATGAAACAGCTCCACTATCCCACCCTCTTTTGTCATTTCCTTAAGGTGGATGATTCAGGAAAAATCATCGACTACCGATTAAGAATGAAAGACCAAAAACGAGAGTCGGTGCAAAAACTTAAAGCATTAAATTTTAAAGTCGCGGCAGCGGGAGATTCTTATAACGATATTGGAATGCTTGAAGCGGCGGATATCGGGATTTTATTTTCTCCGCCGGAAAAAATCATTCAAGAGTACCCTCAATTTCAAGTCACCAAAAATTATGCCGAGTTAAAAGCAGCGTTCGAGAAAGTCAGAGATAGTTTTTCGAAAAGCATGCAAGAATAGGGACAAAAACATGTATCAATTTACCCAACTTTTTACCGAAATGAATGCCAATGCCCCTCGTAAGAGCTATTGTTGGAAAGGACTTGCAGCGGGATTTTTCGCAGGGTGGCTTCCGGCTTGGGGGATCAGTCATTGGATGAATGGCGGAGGATGGATCTTTGCGTTGAGTTGGATACTGATGATACCTGCTGGTTATGGAATTGGAAAATTGATTAAAAAATAACCTTTATCGCAAATTTTCATACAACAACTGCGCAATCCGATCCCGATGATTGGAGCCTTGATTTAAAATCACCGCAAATCTCACCCAACCATTTTTCTCAGAAGGGAAATATCCAACCAGACTCGACACGCCATTGAGAGATCCCGTCTTTATCCACATCTCCCCCTTGGTTGGAAGCAACGGACGATAGGTAGAAAAACCAGCCAAAATCTTCATCATCTCTTTTGCAGAGATATAATTTTTTCGTGATATCCCTGATCCCTCCTCCAAATTAAAACCTTGTAACCCGACTTCTTGTTTTAAAAAATCAATCACCACTTTTTTTGATTTTTCTAAAGTCGCAGGGGGCCCCAGTTTCATGGCACCGATCGTCAGGAAAAGCTGGTTCATAATGAGGTTCTGCGAATATTTTAAAGCAGGTTGCAGCACCTCTTTTAAATTTTTGGTGGAGGCATGGGTGTAAATTAATTTGCAGTTGGAACCGACCGGCGCCGATTTTACTTCCCCTTTGACTTGGGTCCCCTGCTGTTTCAAAAATTCTTTGAGTAGATATCCGACATACAAAGAAGCCTCGGTTTCATGCATCGCCACATTGATTCGGCTCCTTCCAAAAGGGGCATTGACCGCCAAACGTTGTGTGATGTCGGTCAAGGGAGTCTGCTCTTCTGCGCTCACCACTGTTCCGTTTCGATTTTTGATCACATCAATCGTATTAAAATTGGCGAGCAAGGCACCATTATAGGCATCATAGGGATTGAGCGAAGCCGCGAGTCCATGGACTTTGACCCCGTCTGAAAAATAGCTAGAATCGAGCAAGATATCGTTTACTTTGGTGAGACCATTTTCTTTGAGACGTTTGGCGATGAGCGACAACTCTTCCGAAATCAGGAAAGGATCTCCATACCCTTTTACAAATAATTGATGGGAGTCATCGACATAAAATTCGGTCTTAAAACGATAATCCTCTCCCAAAAGCTTGAGTGCCGCCAATGAAGTGGCCACCTTGATCGTCGAAGCGGGAACGAGCGGAGCATCCCCATTGAGTTCAAACAAAACCTGATCGTTTTGGTTGACGGCCACCACTCCGCCATGTTGAACATACCGCCGAATTTGGGCCTGCCACCCCTCTGCAGAAATGGCCTTGAGTGGGAAGAGCAGAGGAAGGAAAATATAAAGAAGAAAGAATTTTAATTTCATAATAATCCCCGTAGGGGCAATCCCCATGTGGTTGCCCCTTCCCCGAATTCATACGAAGAAGGCGACCACGTGGGGATCGCCCCTACAAATTTAATCGAATTTCTATCGGAGGAATCATGTCTTACAAAGTTAACCTACGCGATGTCGAGTTTAATCTCTTCGAATATTTAAACATACAACGACTTCAGCAGCATGAGAAGTTTGCCAACTTTTCCGAGGAGGATTACCGCGCTATTTTATCCGAGGCATTAAAATTTTCTCTAAAAGAAATCGCCCCTCTTAACAAAGCAGCCGATCAAGGATGCCGT
>JBGTGJ010000236.1:0-2248 GCA_041746775.1 bacterium | reverse complement strand
GACATCCACACCAGTTTCTTAACCTGCCAAATTATCGAAAAGGGACGATGGTATTAAAGAATTATGAAATCTTTCGTCGCCCTGATTTTTCGGATGAGTTTTCCGATCCGAAAGTCCCAGAAGAAGAGGTTTCCTCGCATGATGCTTTGAGAAGATTTTTTAAGGAAGGACTTAACTGAAAAGCGTGAAGAGTCTGAATCCCAAGATTTTCCTACAGATAATCCAGCCATTCCTTATGTTTTTTTGATTCCCCTTTTACCAATGAGAAAAAGTCATTTTGTAGTTTTTGAGTGATCGGGCCTGGTTTACCTATTCCGATGGTTCGATTATCAATTTCTCTCACCGGAGTGATCTCAGCGGCGGTTCCAGTCAGAAAGACTTCGTCGGCGATGTAGAGTTCGTCACGTGAGAAAAACTTTTCTTTCACCGTCAATCCTTCATCTTTTAAAAGTTCAATGACGGCGTCCCGAGTAATCCCTTGTAGGGCGGAAGTGGTCGGTGGGGTATAGACCTGATTGTTTTTCACGAAGAAAATATTTTCTCCACTCGCCTCAGAGACATGTCCGGTGGTGTCGAGCATGATGGTTTCGTCATACTGAGCCAGCATCGCTTCACGTTTGGCCAGAATAGAATTGATGTAGTTACCGACCGCTTTGCTTTTAGTCATCGAAACATTGATATGATGACGGGTAAAACTAGAGATCTTGCAACGGATCCCATTTTTCACCCCTTCTTCTCCCAAATAGGTCCCCCATGACCATGCAATGATCGCTACCCTAATTGGATTATCGGTGGCGTAGAGTCCCATCGCTCCATCTCCGATAAAAACAAGTGGGCGGAGATAACCAGATTTGAGTCCATTGATTTTGAAAATTTCTTTACAGGCCTCAAGAATCTCTTCTTTGGCGAAAGGGATTTTCATCAAAAGAATTTGCGCGGAGTCATACAGACGGTCGATATGTTCTCTCAGTCGAAAGATGGCGCTCTTTCCATCCGGCCCTTCGTAACAGCGAATCCCTTCAAAAACCCCTAATCCATAATGAAGTGTGTGGGTGAGAACGTGAACGTTGGCTTCATCCCAAGGGATCATCTTTCCATCGAGCCAAATTTTATCGACCTTTTGCACCATGTTGATTTCCTTTTTCTGCTAAAAATTGATCTTAATCGATTAGCTTCCCAAATTCATCTTCAAATTCTTATCATAGGGGGGATAGACGATCCCTTTCTCGGTGACAATGGCGTTGACTAAAGCATGGGGGGTAACGTCAAACGCAGGATTAATGGCTGGGACCGCTTCCGGGGCCGAAGGGGTGCCAAAGAAATGGGTTACCTCCTCATGCGGACGTTCTTCAATCGGAATGTGGGAACCGTCGGGCAAGTCCAGATCAACTGTCGAGGAGGGGGCTACGACGTAGAAGGGGATGTTATGGTGTTTGGCGAGAATCGCTAGTCCGTAAGTTCCAATCTTATTCGCCACATCTCCATTGGCGACAATGCGATCGCTGCCGGTGATGACACCACTGAGTTTTCCGAGTTTCATCAAATGGGCTGCCATATTGTCGGTGATCAAGGTGACGTCGATCCCATTTTTCTTCAGCTCCCAACAGGTCAGACGTGCCCCTTGTAAAAAGGGGCGGGTCTCCGAGGAGTATACTTTAAACTTTTTCCCTTTTCTGGCTGCTTCATAAAAAACGGAAAGAGCAGTCCCTTCACCCGCGGTCGCTAATGCCCCTGCGTTGCAATGGGTGAGATACGATTTTCCTTCTTCAATTAAGGAGCTGCCATATCTTCCCATCTGCAGACACATCTCGACATCTTCTTCATAGATGGCGAACGCTTCTTGAATGATCTTCTCTTGAAGCGAGGCAAGGTTTTTGTCTTTGATGGAATGATAAAGTTTTTTGATTCGATTGACCGCCCAAGGAAGGTTGACCGCTGTGGGGCGTTGTTGAATCAATAGATCGGCAGTCTGGTCCATCTCTTTGAGAAAGCTTGGTGGATCTTTGGCTTGAGAATGTTTTGCAGCTAACGCCATTCCAAATGCACCGGCCACGCCAATGGCGGGAGCCCCACGTACCACCATGGTTTTGATCGCGTCCGCTACTTCTTCCGGGCGATGGAAGGTGAGGTAGATCTCCTCGGTCGGCAAGCGACGTTGGTCGATCATGATGACGGAGTCATTTTCATATTTGAGTGTAAAAAAATTCATAGTGAATTTTGTAGGGGCGGGGGGGTAAAAATTTTTTTA
>JBGTGJ010000235.1:0-8383 GCA_041746775.1 bacterium | reverse complement strand
AAGATAATCAGGAACAGGCGAAGGAGGTTTTGGGATTAGGGGTGTTGCCGGAATTAAAACCTGCCATTGTCAATAAACCTGTCGAACCAAAAGTAGTGATACCTGAAACCGCTTCCTCTAAAAGAAAACACATTGTTGTGGGACTAGATTTATTAAATGACAGTGTCCCTTTATTGATTTTTGATAAATTAGGTCTCCCATTTTCCCCACTGATTGCAGAAAATTCTCTTTTTACAGCTCGAGGTTCGGTTGAGTTTCTCATTAAAGATTGGGTTGCGATGGTGCGTGTTAATGGAGGTTTATTTAATGTTCAAGGGATCGAAAGGGAAAGAGGATCAAACGCGGCTCCCAATGATAAAACACCAAGTGGGAGAGGTTACCGCGTTGGTTTAGATTTGGGGATTGTTAACCCGTATTCTAAAGACCATGAAAGAGCTGCCATTGGTTTCGAGGTAACTGGGGTTCGAGATTATCAAGGAGGGCAAAGAGGTATACCCAACCCAGACCCTCTGGTCCGATTACATCTAGTCCGACAAAACGAATTTAATTTTCGTTTTAAAAGATTTGAACTCGGTCTTTATACTTTCGTCAATCATCAAGAAACTTTTGTTACCATTGGTAATGACAAAAGCCTTATCCCTTCAGACCCTACCAATCCGTTCAGTGTGACAAGTTCTTTATTCGCGAAAAATGCCCTGCGTTTGTTTGGAATTTCAGGAAGATATTACATACAAGGAAGTCCTCCGACTGAAACTCGTGAAGACTATCTCCAACCGTTTCGTCCGGGGGAGGGGGAGTTCAAGTTGGGTTATCTTTGGACAGGTAAGATGATTAATTTTAATCGCCGTAGCGATATTCCTGCCTTTTCAAATTCTCAGGTGTTCTTTGGTACATTTGCCCCACTCGGTGTTGAAGGAAGTATCACGCAGTTTGATACCCTTTCATTGGGGCTTACAGCCTTTAGTTTACAGGATGGTTATTTCCTCTCTCGTAATGCGCAAACCAGAGGAGAGATATGGAACAGAAGTAAGAATTGGTTTTTAAAAGGGGCTATGCTGGCGGTTGATGCAGCGTTATTTGCAACCAATATTGCTCTTGCTGCTAGGGCCAAACCAGATCCTTCTCCTAATTTATCATTGCAACAGTTTAATAATAACCCTGGATCTGTAACAGATTTTCAAGGACGTGCTGGACGGATTAATGCTGCTTTGGATGCGTGGGAGTTTGGGCTCTCGTTGTTAGACGCCTCAGGTGTAGCCGGGAGAATTACGGATCAAAATTTGCTTCGCTTCAAAATAACCAGAGGGGTTGCCGCGGGCTTAGGGTTAATAGGGTTTTTGACTTCAGGCTGGCTGTCAGGAAATGGATGTGGAGAAGATGGGACTTTGTTACGTTGCGGTTTTTACGCCAACAAAAAAGATTACTTTAAACGAGGTATTGACGCTTCGCCCAGTAATTTTCGTGCGATTGAAAATCAATACATCGTTTCTACGATAGCAGGTTCGTTACTTACGTGGGGAGGTTCTGATTTGTTAAAGCTGCTTTTCTTAGATAAAAGTAAACCCACAAGTTCAGATAAAAAAACTGCAGCTATCAATGATTTCTATTTTAATCTCTCCTTAAATCAAGGAGGAGCAAATGGGTTGGTTGGGTTTAGGTATTAAAAATTAAGGGTCATTTGACTCAATGCGCTATAACTATTTGAAATCTTTAAAAAATCTTTCGCAACTTTGCTTAGCTTCATCCGAGAACTTGATTAGAGGGGAGCCTTTCGATGATAAAACTTTTTTCATATCGCTCGATTGCTTCTTTGATTCTGCTGATTCTTTTTTCGTCTCTATCTGCTTGCGGATTTCTTAATGACAATCCTCCTGCTCCTTCGGGAGAAACTAGTACCGGGACTGCTCAGCCATTAACTCCTGTTCCATCAACTCCTCAAAACAATCCTACTCCCGATACCACTGTTCCAGATGAACCATCGGTGATGACTCCTGAAGTCACTTTCAATTTTTTTGAAAAGCAAAATCTTTATGCCAACCTAAGCGACTCTCTCAAAAGTCGGATCATACAATATTTTTCCAATATCGATCTTCCTTCAACTTCTCAAACCGCAACACGTAGCTATTATAACACGATGTTTGGAAGGGCCACTCCGGTTCTCTACACACGCCAAGGGGCTTTAGATCCTGATACTGCGATCGGTGCGGGATGTGATCCGAGCGGACCCTTTATTTGTCTTGATACTCCTGAAAGCGGTTTTGAAACAGTGCAACCGGGGATTGATATTGAAGGGAATATTGATCTCAACCAATTGGCGGTCTTTAGCGGGACCGATCCGGTCATTGTGATTAGTGTATTTAACAATACCAATGGGATCGCTTCAATCGAGATTCCGATTTTTCCTGAAGATGTGAAAGCGACTGATAATCCCGATGTCGGGAGATTTACTGCTGCGGCTGGGTTGACTGGCTCTGGAAGATTTACAATTGTCGTGAGTGCCTTTCGCACGATCAATGAGGGGGCCGGGAATGAACTTTACTCTATCATGGTAACCGGTACTCGACTTGAAACGCCTCAGATTGAATTTGTCGAAGCGATTCCCGATCCGATCAATAAGTTAGCGGCTGCTGGGGAAGAGACGGCTGCGGTTCAAAACGGTGCGACGATAGCCAGTGAGTATCTCATGCTGAAAGTGAGGCTCAACACGGTTGGAGGGGCAGGGATTCAGACTCGTTTTGAAGATTTCAATGACAAAGATAAACTTCTTTCTTCGATCACCGCGCTTCCGACGCAGGAGGGGGGGGATACCCTCGTCATTGGTCGGGTTCCGCTTCATCAAGGATTAAACAAAATTCGGGTTACTTCCCGCAGTCCTGCTTTAGAAGCCTTACTGGGATCCAGTACTCCGCTTCCGTCTGTTGTGGAGTTTTCGGTGACCAACGTTGACGGTGGCCCCAAGATCAAGATGTTGAAACCTCGTATGTCTGGAATTATTCCGCAAGAGGATGCAGGGGATAAAGTTGAAATCCAGTTCTGCTACAGCTTTTTGCCTAGTAAAGGAAATGAAGGATCGTCCGATGATGAAGAGTGTGTTCCAGGAAGATTTGGATTTATTCCAGAAGTTTATCTGAACGCGAAAAAAATTGTCGGTGAAGAACGATTCTCCTGCGACGATACTCAAGGGATTTGCACTGCTAGAGTGACTCCGAAGTTTGGCATCAATCTCTATGAGATTCGCAGCAATGATCAGATTGGTTTAGGTGGGGAAGGTCGCACTTCTTCCTCAACCTATATGGGATCATTTGTTTATGGAGTGCCGACTTCTTTGATTAAAAATGGAGAGATTACAGAAGAAGGGGGATTTACACGTCGTGGGCTTTATCTGGATGTAGATAAAGCTTTAGTCCAAGGGGAAGTAAAAGAGGTTCTTCGAAAATTTCTCAATCGTTCGGAGACAACGGAGCTGATTCTCAATCTGTTTAAAAAAACAGCAAATACACCGGGATATGTATGTCGTGATACAGATACTACTATCGTCAGTAATGGTGATACCACGATTAACTTTAATGCTGAGACTTTCAAACTAGGGCCAGATCGTCCAACTGAGAGAAATCCTGCCATTCAGATTACAAATATTTCAACGGAGGATGATGGTTTATTACATTTGGGTCTGGTGATTAATGGAATGCATGGGGAGGCTGAGTTAAGATCGGCAGAAAGTTATGGTAATACCTTCAATGGATTGGATTTGGGTTTCATACCGATCAATTTTACCATTTCAAAGTTGGAAATTAATGTCGGAGTAGGATTTAGAAAAAATACAAAAGGAGTAAATCAACTAGATATCAAAAATATACAGGGAATTAGGATCGTTAATATAGAAGGGGACGGACCACTAGGTCGACCTGTTTATGTGGATAGCAGAAGGAATAGCCTTGCATCAGGTATAGAATTGCTAGATTGGCAAAGAGGTCTGTTACTTACTCAATTCAATAATATTTTAGAAAGTACTCTGCTTTGTGGGGTTGAAGCAGGATTAAATAATGAGAATTCTGGAGCTCTTGGTAAAGCCGCTGTCGATGTTGAAAAGATCATCGGCTACGCCACTCCAAATTTCCTCCGTATCCCTCTCGCATTCGAACTACTCGGCAAATCGATCGGCCTAGACATCGCCTACAATATTTTTAAATCCGATATCGAAATCGACTCCGACGGAATTCATCTTCGCAACATTCCCCTTCGGTTTAATCCAGGGCCAAAACGGTTGAACGAATTGAAGGAAGAATATACTCGTGGCATTCTCGGCTCCGTCCGTCGGCTCTTCCGAAGTGAAGACCCTGGTTCCTCTCCCCAACTCAACCCGACTAACGCCACTCATCGTCTCGGCATCAGCCTCGGTGAAGATGCCATCAATCAAGCATTAGCCGCGGCGAGTTTGGCAGGATTGATTGATCTGGATGTCGATGCGAATTTTTACACCAACAATGAATTAACCCCTGCACTTCGACTCACTCCGACCGGAGCTGACTTGGCTTCTAATATGGATATTAATCAGGATGGTAATCGGGATGAAGTTGATGCCAGTACTCCCGTGTTGCTTCGAGTTAGAACCAATAAGAGAGTTCCTCCTATGCTGACCTTTTTGACCCCTGGTGAAGTGAAACAGCTGGCGAAAGAAGAATCTGAACAAGCTCCTGTAACAGACGGAGGAGAGAAGAAAGGGGAGATCGATCCTGCCAATCCAGCCCCTGCAACTCCGACCGTTGCCACAGAGCCGTTCTTTAAAGAAGGGGGAAGATATTTCCGATTGGCCCTCTCTGATGTTTACCTCACTGCCTATCGTCAACAGCCAGTTGCAGCATCGGCAGGTGGTGTCGCTCAATACTGTAAAGTTCGATGGCAAGATTCTCCTCGAGTGGCGGAGGCTGGGTTCTGTTCATTGTCGGCGGAGGCGCTGATTGATGCGTCAAAATATCCGGCGCTTTGTAATGGGAAAGAGATGGTGGCTCTACCTCGTTTGGCAGGGGATGTCGTCAGCCAGGGATTATCGCAAGGTGGAGATTCTGATCGCACCATTCCACTCTATCGTGTGAAATTAGGATTGATCTTACACGGAAAGATTGCGGGGGTTGATCGTGAAGTTTCTGCCAAAGAGCGTCTTACTAATTTAAGCGCCCCCGAAAAGACGATGCTGCACATCCAGATGGCTCCGACGGCAGCAGGCCCTTCGGCGCTGATTCAATCGATTGCCGTATTGGAAAATCATACGGGTGAACCGGATGCTGCGGTACGAAGTGTGTTCGAAACGATCGTGACTGGGGCCTTTGGATCGGCTTGTCAGGCATTGAATGAAATCCGGGTCCCGATCCCAGAAAAATTCCCCGGAGATCCTGCGGCAGGAGAACCTGCGCCAGAGCCGTTGTTGCCTGATTTTGGAATTGAATCGATTGATATCGGAGATTATGACCCTACCAATCCTACGACGATTCAAAGATTGCCAGCCGCTTTTATTGATGATGAAGGGTTGTATCTCGATATCCTGACATATGTGGGTTTGAACTTTACAGAGGAGGGAACGGGTAGTAGCGGAAATTAAATTGTAGAGGGAGGTAAGTATGGCGTTTTCCATTTTCAGAAAACGTTTTTTCGAGTTGGTTTTCATGACGGTGATGGTGGTTGGTTTGTCTCGGTGTGGTGGTGTAGATAAGCCTTTTACGCTGGTGCCAGATACTAGCAGTGAAACCCAACCGACCGATGGAGGTGGTACCGAAACCCAGCCGACTGATGGTTCAGGGGGTTCTGGAAGTTCTGCCTGTTACGTTAATTTTTCCTCTCAACTACAGATGAAGGTAAGCGCGAAACCAGCCGGCGCTCCTAATCAAACCGAAATTTTAGATGCCATTCCCTTCAGCATCGATCCAATCCCGCTTCGTGTAGAAGGAAATAATGTCACGATAGAAGGGGACAATTTCCCAGTCATTTATTTCCGACCTCGAACTACTTCCGCCGATTTGAAAATTAGTGGGACTCCTGGCGTCAATGCGACCGGGACTTATGATCCGGCAACCGGGGATATCAATATCCCCAATTTCCAATTTAAATTAGAAATCGTCAATAAAGGAACCACTGATTTATTTATCCAAGGATCTTCGACGATTCCCAATGCCACCTTTACCACCGGCACTGTAACCGCTACGGGAAATTTAAATCCGATTGAAGAGACTGGTCAGTCTTTAAATTCCGCGGATAAATCTCTCCGTTTGGTGATCGGTCTTACCTTGCCAACCGATTTCGGAGATCTCCAAGTTCTTAATACCATCATTGCAGGGGGGGCTTTAACAGCGCGCTTCGATGGAACCGTCGATAATTTACCTGAAAACTGTGCGTCCGGTGGTGGTGGCGGAACACCCGCTCCAGGAGGATCTTCTGGGAGTGGATCCGCTCCTTCTGAATTTTCTGTCTCCGACGGAATTTCTCAAAAATTAACCGAAGTTAATTTTGGTAGCACCCCTGTCATCATTACCAAAGCGGGGGAGAGAACAATCCTCGACTGTAAAGAGGCGACTAATCGCGGTGTCGTCACCAAAAATTTAACCATTACGAATACCGGAACTGGAGAAAGACATATCCGCATCTTGAAGCCGCAAGATACTGATAATGACCGCAAGGATCCTTTGTGTATTGGAGAGACTGAGTTTATTCGTGGGAGTATTCAGACGACAGGAAGTGCAAGTTGTCAGACCGTCGCAGTTGCAGGGCGCGATTTTGTCATCGGCGATTGTACGATCCCAGAAGGGGCAGACAACTCGATTAAATTCCCGGTGATGTATGTTCCCTTCAATTATGTAACCCCCTCTGCAGCAGCGGCCCCTGAAACAACCCCCAGCACAGGAACGGCACCAACGACTCCTGCTCCGGCAGCTTCCATAGAAGATACCGGGACGATGCTATTGGAATATGATGGTGGAAAAACTTTCGCTCTCAAGATGCGAGGGTCTAGTGAGCCAGATACTCGCGATTCCTTCAGTATCTCAAAAGTTAATAACGGCACAGTTTCCACTCGCCAAATTCGAAACAATGGTTTGATCAATATCGCATTGAAAGATGCAGACCCCACCCCCTACACCCAAAAATTAGTGTTGCAGAATAGTGGAACCGATTCATGGGAAGGGGCAACCTTCTCTCTTGAAAAAACCGACTCTGCCTTCTCAGTTCCAGCCCCCGCGAGCACCACTCTTGGAGCTTCCGATGGAACTCAACCCGGCAGCCTCGAATTTGATGTCGTGTTTAACCCAACTGCCTCCGCCACTGCTTATGACGATGTCTTGACAATCACCCTCAACCGAGCAGGAAATGCGAGCAGTCAATCGACTCTAAAAATCCGACTTTCGGGATCGAAAGGATTACCGACACTCAGCGGCAAGGTAAAATTGCAGATCGATTTCTTGACCGCTAAAATCGATCATTCAGTCACGATTGACCCCGTTGAATCTCTCGATTTCCGTGTTCATCCCGATCAGGCTCCTCCTCCGCTTGAACTTAGCTTCAATGATACCGATGACAGTTCGGTCAAAGAGGTAGTGTTGTCGGTGGAGAATAAGGATGTGTTGCAAAAAAACCTGCAGGAACGAAAAAACAGTTTACGGATCCTCAATGCCCAAGGAACCTATGGTACTCCAGGCCGTAAGTTAGTGGCAGGTGAGGGGGCTGATTTGTGTCATGAAGCCTCGAATGTCAATCTCCCCTACGATGACAGTCGTCAGGAATGCTCTTACTTCTACTTCAATATCTTTGGAGAAACTCCGGGGATCTACGATGATGATTCGCGCAATATGACAATTCCTAACCTGACGTTGCGGATTCAAAACCCTTATCATTCCGATATTGCCGGTCGATGGCCGAAAAGTAATCCCAATGGTAATCCAAGCAATCTTCTCGATACGACGATGAATGTGTCCTTAACGACCTATCTTTTGGATCGGAAGGAGATTCAAGAATCTGGAAGAACCTTAAGTCTAGCTCCTGAAGCTAGAATTTCCGACGGTCAACTGAAGGTGAAAGGAAAACCTTTAGGCAAAGAATGTCCCGACGATATTTTTAATCGCAATGCTAATGCAGGAACTCTTGAAGAGAAACATCCCCATCTGCTCTGCTATGTATCTTCTGATGGAAGTTATTTGCAGGGAAGCGCGATTGCCTTAAGACCTAATCAGACTAAAGAATACGATGTTGTATTGGTTGGGGTAGGGCAGTTCCCCTCAAGTTCCGATGATCCTAATCTTCCGTGGTTTATGGGAGATGGAGAGGGGAGTCGGATGTATGTGGCGATTCAGGGAAGGTTGATTGTAGAATAATCTTCTGCGGTACGGGCGGGTGAATTTTT
>JBGTGJ010000234.1:0-2321 GCA_041746775.1 bacterium | reverse complement strand
TATTGAGAATCCAGCCAAGGCGTCCCAGCCATAGCAAGTAAGCAAAGCCCGCTAATAGTAAGTAGATATTCTGAATCCATTGAAAACGTGCAGGTTGTTTTAATAGCAAATAAAAGCAAGGGACGGCAACCAGGATGCTGATCAAGTAAAGGATGCTATAAAATCGGATACTTTTTTTTATATCAACCAATGTCTCGGAGATTAAAAAAGTAAAGTGAAGCAGAGTAGGGGGGATCAGCATGAGGCTCATCAGTTTTAGAAAACTGAGAACTGGAATATCTCCCGGCATTGAAGAAAGCATCAAAAAAAAACCTGAGATAAAGTGAAACCATAGCATGGTTCCAAGCCCAGCGCGGGGAAAAAGATAAAAGAATAATCCAGCTCCTGCCATGGTCATGAGCAATCCAGCGATGGCAGGGAAGAGTAGGGAGTGTAGAGAAAAATCGGGATGTCCTGCTTGCATGCGAATCGATAAAATAAAAGTGCCGACCGCAATCAAAACAAGAACTATGGGTAAATATCGAATTTGTTTTTTAGGCATCCCCAATCCTTTTGGATCATTTTATTCATTTCATGATCAACAAGAAAGGATTGATTGCAAAAGACAAAATTTAATACACGTTCATTGTTTTTCAAATTAAGGGAGAAGCCGATAAAAACGGAAAAAGAAGTTTTCTATAGGAAGCATCTCAATATCCCGAAAGCCTGCTTCCAATGCATAATGTCGAAGAGTATCTTTTCTCATGACTGTTCCGGTTGCTGCGGAAGGTTGATTTGCCATGCCGACTGGCAGGCAGTGGAGAACACTCCAGCCGTACATCATCCACTCCACGTCGTTTCCAGTGGGGGTGAAGGTATCACCGACCCGTTCATCCACAATGAGAACGGTCCCATTTTCATTAACTAGATGACGCATGGTGATTAATGCGTCGACTGGATTGGACATGTCGTGGAGACATTCAAAAGCGACGACCAGGTCATAATGACCTTTCAAATGAGGGTCGCTAGCATCCTGGGTGTGAAATTGGATCCGATCATTTAACCCCGCCTCTTTCGCATTGTCTCTGGCCAATTGGATAGATTCTGAATCAGTGTCAAACCCCTCCACGCGAACATTGGGATATGCCCTGGCCATACCGATGGAGGACCAACCGGCACCACAACCAATGTCGGCGATTTGGGCAGAAGGAGCTTGTTGCAGTCGAGCGTGCAGGTCAGGTATTTTGGGAAACCATTCCGTGCCAATTAATTTCACAAACATCGTCCGATTAATACCGGCCTGCCCTTGAACGATGTCCGGACCATAATCATGATACGGGATACCCTCGCCCGAACGATACACATTCAAAAGTTGGGGAAGGGGACGTGTTACCGCAACGAGCATTTGTGCCAATGGAGGGAGATAATTCAGGCTTTCCTTTGCCGCCAGGACCTCGGCATAGGGGGCTGGAAGTCGGAAACGGCGAGATTTTGGTTCACCTTGAGGGTTTTCTACCTCCAAAATACCAGCAACCGTTTGTTGCTCAAGCCATTCACGGACATATCTTTCATTGGCATTTGTTTTGGATGCAAGCTCGATAGATGTGCGCGGTTCGCTATCCGACAAGATTTGGTAAAATCCTAATTGGTCTCCAAGATAAATAGAGAAGATGTCGAAGACCCCTTTGGTTGATTTTAATAATCGTTCGACAAATTCATCACGACTTTTTATTTCGGCTTCTGTGAGATTGGGTGAGTTAGTTGAGTTAGTTGAGTTAGTTGAGTTCATAGTTTTAAAGAAAATATATTATATTGGTGAACGAGGAAAAAACAGGAGCCAGTAATATTTTTTTATTTGTTCAATGCTTTTTGAAATTTTCCTAAGGCGAGCAAAGGGAAATAATGCCGATACCCATGATAGCGAATATAAAAATGTCCCGGAAAGCCGGTTCCCGTATATTCCTTCTCATCCCAACATCCATGCGAATTTTGCCGGTGAAGCAGAAATTCCACCCCTTTGGAAACAGCGTTGGATTCAACTTCTCCCGCTGCGATTAATCCCATCATGGCCCAGGCTGTTTGCGACGGGACCGAAGCGGAGAGGGGAACAAACTGTTTTTGTGAGTAACTCAAGCATGACTCTCCCCACCCTCCATCGTGGAGTTGAGTTTTGAGGAACCAGACTCTGGCTTTTTGAATCTTGGGATCTTGAAGATCTTCTCCCATCGCCGCCAACCCCTGCAAGACACACCAGGTGCCATAAAGATAATTGACCCCCCAGCGTCCTTCCCAAGCTCCAAACGAAGTTTGAGCCTTATAGATAAATTGGATCGCTTTTTTAA
>JBGTGJ010000233.1:0-15715 GCA_041746775.1 bacterium | reverse complement strand
TCGAACGCACATCTGGATCCCCATCCTTCAGCCCAAATTGTTGAAGCCACTCAACCCCTGACTTGAGGTGATTTGAGCTAATATAATAAATGACTTTTTGATTATCCCAATCCAAGCTACGCACTACTTCCCCAAACACCTCACCGGTGGCATTACGCAAAACAATTGCCAACCATACATCCAAGGTCATCCCTTCTATGGCCGCTAAGCTTTCATAAAGGCTTTGGATATTTGTCACTCCCTCTTTTTCCAAATGCCTCCGCACCCTCTCCCGCAACGCACTCACCTCTGCCGATTCCTTCTCTTCCCCCCACTTCGGCAAAAGCGCCAACAACTTTGCAATCTCATCTGCTTTGGCGGCTTGGACTTCGGCCGGTTGGTTTTGGAGTTCTTCAGAGATGATTTTCTGCAGGTTCTTAGCTGGCTCAATCATGGCTTGATCCCAACCAGGCTCGAGGCGATCGAGCATTTCTGCTATTTGTTGATGCACACTTTGCTTGGAAGCAGCATCTCCGGTTTTTTGTTGCTGTAATTGGGGGTCGTAATGTTTTAGAAGATTTTTTAAAAGAGGAATGGCCTTCTCTTTATGACCAAGTTGCTCCAAGGCCTCGGCATTGCCTAGGTCATCTAAGTCACCTCGGATCCTTGATAAGAAAGAAAGCGCTGTTGAATCATTTGCAAATCGAACTAACAAAGCGGCGGCAGTTCTACGAATGTTAGGATGACGTTGTTCATCAAAAATCTTTCGAACTCGATCCAGGGCTTCTGGAAAATTACCCAATTCCCCTATCGCCTCAGCTGCAGCCAGTCGAACTAACGGGCTATTGTCCCAACCCAGAAGATGTTTTAAATCCTCGAGGGCTGTCGCATCTTTTAATTGACCCAAGGCTTTTGCTGCACTTTCGCGAACTACTTCTTCGTCATAGTGTAAGCATTGACGTAATTGAGGCAACGCTTCTTTGAGCTGTTCACTTCTATTAACACCTAATTTAGCAATTTTTTGAATAATCCTTTTGACGGAAAATTTACTTACATCGGCAAGCCTAGGATCAAAACTTTGTAGCGTCCGTCGAAGTTCTTGAATAAAGAAGGGGATGGTTTCTTTGCCATAACCTAAATCTACTAAAATATTAGCTGCCGTGGGCTTATCCCACTCACCAGCTGTCACACCGCCCTTCCTATTAAAAACATTTCTTAAAAATTCTATAGCCCCTTCTTCAATAATTCCCATATTTGCTAAAATGCTTATTACTTCTAAATCGGGTTCGATGATATTGACGGTGGCTGTTACAATTCGTCGCAGACGTCGCACTCCTCCTTTGATTTTATTTTCTTCAATCCAAACCATCTGATCCGACTCGCTCCAGCCGAGGCCATCTAAAAGCATCTCCACTTCGTTGGCGCTGGCATTACGAAAAACCCTCCCCAACCAAACCTTCCAATCTAACCCCTGCTCCTTCGCCAACGCCTCGTAGAAAGAGGCAAAATTAATCGGCTCATCTTTGGCCAATTGCTGAGTAAGAAACTCTTTTACCTGCTGACGTAGTTTGGCCTGTTCCGCTGATTCCTTCTGACCCTCCCACTTCGGTAAATAAGCCAACAACTTTGCAATCTCGTCTCCCTTCGCCGCTTGCACTTCGGCTGGTTGGCGTTGGAGTTCTTCTTGAATTATCTTCTGAAGATTTTTGGCCGATTCTACTATTTCGTGATCCCAGCCAGGAGAAATTTGATCCAAGGATCTAGCAGCAATAAATCGTACCTCCGAGTCTGGATCCTTTGATGCTTTTATTAAGACTATAACTGCGGAGGGGTCTTTTCGCAGGGCCAATTTTTCAGCCGCTTGAATTCGATCCAATTTTGAAGAACTTT
Organism: bacterium; assembly: GCA_041746775.1. Classification (GTDB taxonomy): domain Bacteria; phylum UBA10199; class UBA10199; order DSSB01; family DSSB01; genus JBGTGJ01. The sequence goes on along the minus strand of JBGTGJ010000233.1, from coordinate 13,846 downwards.
CTAACGCCTTAGTAAAAGCAAAGAGCTTGGATGGATCCCAAAATTCATCTAAGGCAGGATGCATTTGCTCTTCTGGTCTATTTTTTAAGAAACTCAAGGTCCCCAGAGCTAAATGTCTTACACCCCATTCTGAATCTTCTGACCACTTCGTTAACCGATTTGAGCCCCCTTTAATTCTGTAAGCACTTATCCAGTTTATTTCTTCAATTTTGTCCCACCCCAATTGATCTAAAATCGATTCTACCTCTTCAGTGCTTGCATCTTTTAGAGTTCTTCCCAACCATAGGTCAAACTCCATCCCCTCCTCCTTCGCCATCTCCTGAAATAACGGAATAAAACTAATCGGCCCATCCTTGGCCATCTGCTGGGCTAAGTATTCTTTAACTTTTTTGCGAAGCGGCGATTCGACATCCTTTGCCTCACTTTCCCTTTTTACATCTTCGATAATTCGAGCAACTGCCTCTTTGGGTCCGAACTCGATAAATGGTTGTTCAAAGACTAACTTGATCGCATCAAAAATTGACATTGCTTGGCGATTTAAGCTCAACTCCGCGACAACTTGAATGACGCGAAATAACTCTCGCATCGTGAGGGTGACTTTTGCATCTTTGAACACAGGGGAAACACGCTGGTAAACTTCGACGACGACTTTCGCCAAACTATCGAGTGCAGCAGGAGTGACTTTGGAGTTTTTGAGTAGAGCGGCCCATTCGGCGTTTTGTTGTAGGGTTTGGAGTGAGAGATTTGCTGGGATCGGTTCGGATGGCTTTATTTCGATAGCTGGAGTGGCTTTGCCGGGAGCAGTCGGTTGTGTCGGGCCGCCACCGGGAACCACCGCAGCAAAGGTTGCACCCCTCCTCGTTCCCAGGTTCTGCCTGGGAACGGGCTGCAGCTGAGGCTCTGCCTCATCTGCAGATGCAGGCGGAGCCTGCGAGGCAGTGCGTTCCAAGGCAGAGCCTGGGAACGAGGATTTGATTTCATCCATCAATATCTGGAGTGACTCTGCGGTCTCTCCGGTCTGGATCGCCCAGAGGATGAGTGACATCCGTTTTTCCAAACTGTCCATCTGGGTAAATTGCGCTAGTTCGGAAAGCGGTTTGATGAGTGGTTCCAGTTCCGACTGTATCTGCTTGAAGGTGCTCAAAAGATCGGAGGGATTCTTCGATCCCTCTAAAGCGGTCATCAGAAAGAGCGTTCGCAAAACTTTAGCTTCTTCGCTTGAAGCGGTCCCTTTTCCCAAAAACGATTCGACAAGATTTTGCAAAACTTTTCCGGTCTGCTTGGCATTCGCTTGAACCTGTTTGAATTTCTCTCCCGGCCCAAGTCGTGAAATCAGGCTCCCTAACAAAATCTGCCCTTCCATCGCGTTGGTGTCTAAGCCGAGTTCCTGAATCGTAGGAATCAACTGCTCTCTCCACTGCTGCAATTGCTTCTCATGATATTTCTGCTGACTCTTCATCTCGAGTTCATGCAACTTCCCACCACTCGCCTTGTTGATAATCCCTCCCGCAAGCTTCATGCTGAAATCGGTGACGGCACTACCGAGATATCGATAAAAGAAGGATGCCTTCTCTTTGTCGCGAAGTTTGAGAAATTCGTTGATGTACTCCGAACCAGTGAAGGCAAGGACACGCGATTGCCAGTTGGCGAAATCGAAACCGAGTTTGGCCCCTGGTAAAAGTGCATCGAGGGGATTCGCCATTGCTGGCAGCGGTTTCCCTTTTGCCCCTTTCGCCAGTAACCAAGGAACAGTCGCCGCACGCTTCCCAACCGCCTGCATCCCCATCCCGATGCCGTGGAGAAAAACAAAAGTGACCAACATCCCACCAAATTCTTTAGCGAAATGTCCTAATGTCCAATGGTCCGTCTTTCCCGTAAGTAATGTCTGGAAGGTCATATTAGCGGCTGTAAAACCGAATGCCTCGCTGGTAGTGCGAACTCCAAATCCCGCTAATTTCATCAGAGGAGTGGAGGCAATGAGTTGCGCCGCGCGAGTCCCCACAAACCATGCTTCCGCACCGACTGCGACCGTCCGTGCAATCCCAAACGGAATCAGCAACATCGCCGCTCCCTTGGCACCTTCTTCCCAAGTATCCGCAAAAAAGATGGAGAGATTTTTGACCTGATCGATCGTGTGAACCAGCTTGACTTCGTTAGGGAGTTCATCACTTAATTTTTTTGCTTCGGTGGAAACGTGAATATCTTGCAACAAACTTTGATAGATCTGTTCTGCGGCGGCAGGCAGTTTATCGTGCGTCAACATTTTTCCAAGATTGAGCATTTTCTGCGCAAACTGTTTGTCGCTGATAGAAGTGGAAAGCCCAGTGCCTAAGACTGAAAGTAGTTTGATCCCTGTGCGGTTTTTGAAAAAGAACGAATAGAGTTCCCCCTTTTCAAATTTTGAATCAGTCGCAACCTCTTCCAGCGCATGGGTTAATGAATTCTCCCCTCCTCCCAACAATATCTGTTGCAGCTTTTCCATGCTGCCAGGAATCACCGCTTCCAACAACGCCGCATCTTTTGTCTTCCCTTGATCTTTAAAATTTTGAACTCGGTTACTCAACACTCCACGCAAAACCTGAATCGTAAAAACCACTCGTTTTAATTTTTGCCCCGACCCCAGCTTCTGCAGCATCATCTGCGCCATCGGATGAGAGTGGATTTTCGCAAGTGCCTTCTTCGCCCCATCAAAATCTTCATCAATCAGGCAACGCATCGCTCGAGAGAGTTCCGCAAGTTCTCGGAGTGGTTTGGGAGAGCTAGGAGTTTGAAGCAGAGTCACATTTTCCAGCATGGTCTTGGCATCGGTCTTCATCCCCGCCAGCTGATAGACCTTAGCGATCGCGAAGTAGCGTTGCGCACGATCGGTCAATTCGAGTTTTTTGGAATCAGCTTGCTGGATGAGTGGTTTGAGAATTTCTTGGACGCGAGATTGAAGTCCGATCTTGGCAAAATGCTCGGCAGCTTCATGAAGCAATTTTATTTTTTCGGAACCGGTGGCCTTGTTCGCTTTTTCTAAGATTTGATGGGCCTTATCTGTCTCTTCTGAAAGTTTTTTTATCCCCGCTTCGTTGAGCAGACTCACAAAGTTCAAACCAGAGCCGTCTTTCTTCTCCAACTCGGTTCGCATGAGCTCCCATAAATCTGCCGCTGCCTTACCACCCTTCCCCCTCGCGGGGGAGAGCTGGGGAGAGGGAATCCCCGCTTTCGTCTCTGCTTCTTTGCCTCTCTGCTTCTCTGTTTCTTCCTTCCCAACAATCTCCGCAAACAACGGCTTCACCATCCCTTCCAAACTCTTCAATCTTTTTTCTAATTCTTTGGAACTAAGGAGTGGCGGGTTTCCCTTTGCTAACGATTGATAAATCGCCACCGCTCGCGCAATCTGTAGCGTCGCTGCTAACCGTTCGGAGGATGGCAATTTTTTCGCCGCACCAACTTCTTTGATCAAAAGATCCAACCGAGCAAACAGCAGCGGACCAAAATCAGGGATCTTGCATTTGGTTTTATCTCCACACGGCATCGCTTTGGCGATCTCATCGGAGATAAGGGCTTGATCGATTTTTAAGGAGAGGGAAACCAGTTCAATTCGTTCGCGAGGATCTTGTGGCGACGGTTGTTTGGCTTTTTTATCTCCGAAATGGAGTTGGTTGAGCAGGCTATCCCGTAATTTCCTCAGCAATTCATTTGCAGAAGTAACGTAGGAACTTTCTCCCAACCTTTCAAAAAAGCTACGAGCCTCGAGATAACGCTTGATTCGCTCCTTCGGCCCACCATGGCAATCAAGCATCTTGCGAGCCAGTTCGGTCGCACGATTTTGAATTTCTTGTTCTTGGGGAAGATCGGAGCTTTTTAAGAATTGCGCAATCGTCGTCAAAAGATTCAGCTTCTCCGAGCGACTGGCTTTCGGAGGGATCGTCTTCTCGAGCTCGCCAATCACTTCAGAAATTTTGCCAACCGAGCTAAGCGAAAGATATTCCCCTAGTACTTTGAATAACGCCTGTTGCTTTTCATCAATCTTCTGAATCAGTAGGGACTTTGCAAAGGCTTCATCTGCCTCTTTCGAATCACTGAGATATTTTTGCAGCCCTTCAGCCGTGAGATAAGAAAAAAGTTTCGAATCGTTGTTGGTAATGATCCGATGAAAAAATCCTTCTAGCGTAATTTTCTCTCGATCTGTCTTGTAGAGATTCGGAAGCTCCAAGAGCCTCGCACTTAATTTCTGCATCACAGCGACAGCTCTTGCATCATCGCGACCTCTTACCTCGCTCCAATCACGGATTAAGAAGGAGTAAATCCCAACCAGCCCCTCCTCTTTCAAATAATTCGGTGGCAAATCTTCTATTCTGGATGTGAAATTTTCTAGGTCGGAGAGACGTTCATTTTCATCCCCTAGGGTCTGATTGATTTTTGCAATTTTAGTATAGGTGAGCAGTTGATCGCGAAAGGAGGGAGCTTGTTCTAATTTTTTTCGATACTCGGTGCGAAGCGCATGAATCTTTGTTTCGACATCCCCTAACTTCCCTTGCAAAATTTCAATGCGAGTTCGATGTGGGGTTATCTTCTCCTTGGGGGCAATCCGATCTAGAACTTTAGGAAAACGAGTTTGATAAAAATCGACGCTGGCCTGATAAAAACTTCGTATCCTCCATAACCCTTCCCATTGTACCTCAGGTTGTGGGGAAGTCTTTTGTTCCCATTCTTCCGCCTTCTGCTCTAATTCCTTGATCGCATGGAACGCCTCCGAGGGATCGAGATCTTTGACTCTCTGAAATAATGCAAATGCTTGATCCCACGCTTCCCAATCACTTTTCCCCCGAAGGGCTAAAAGATAATCGCGCAATGTATCCAGGACCTTCTTTTTTTCTGCGGGAGAAAAAGGTTTTTGATCAACTTTTTGAAATTTACTCGTAGCAATAACTTCGCGAGTAGATGCAGTGGAAGGGGCTACATGGGACTGGACCACGGTTGGTCCCGAAGGAATCTTTTTCTTGGAAGGCTTGTTTTCAGGTAGGCGATTTTGAGGGACATTCGTTTTAGTAAGACGAACCCCTCCTCCCCCCAACCCTTTGTAATCTCGGCGTAACATCCAATCTTCTTTCTATTTTTATGAAGTCGTTTTCTGAACGATCATTATAATAGAAAGGCAAAGGACATGCCATAAGGAAAATGTACATAATAATGAGGGGTTGGATATTTTGAAATAATTAAAAAATGGACACTAAAACCTCCTGTTTCGACCAGAGACCCAGGGGGAATTTTCAGAGCTAACACACATAAATGACCATCCGGATAAGAGCACTGTTGTTGATTCCATTTTTTTTGGCCTAATGAAAAACTTTTTATAATTATTCTTAATTTACCATTTTCTCCTTTACGGTTGGCGATTTTCTTCTGGTCAGGGGTCATCATCAAAGGCTGCGCCATCCTGGAAAGCGGATGTCACATCCCTTGATTAGGATGACCTGATCCTGCCTCCAAGATCGCCACCCTTTTTCGATTTGTTGGTAACTGCTGCGGTGAAGTTACCAACAAACTCAAAAAAGGAGGAAAAATGGAAAATAAAACAATCACAATTAATGAATTATCTCAGTTCACAGGGACCGAAAAATATTATCGATACCACAATCTGCTCTTAACGGATGGAGCTTATTATCTGGCAGAAAAGGCTGGTTGCTTCTGGCTGATGGATGCCATTTGGTCCCATGTAATTTCCGAGCGATGGCTGGGCAAAGAAGACTTTATCACTTGTAAACTCAATGTTCGGGATTGTGTGGGTGAATTGCTATTCGATGATGGAAACGATCATATCCTCGCTTCGCAAAAAATCCCCTATACCGATTTTCCTTTGGAAGAAATCACACTGTTTATCGTGAGGGGAGGCTCTCAATTTGTTGTCATGCTGCCGGGGGAATATTGATCCCGGCAATAGAGATTTGATCAATTACTTACCTCCCCTTCTACAATTCTGGATAGGCATCTTCGTATTTCTATCTTCGTCTTACTAATCGGTTTTTCCTTCCTAAAATCTTTCTACTGAAACTCCCATCGTAACCTCTCCCTGCATAGTCCAGTTTTTAAAAGTGATCACCACCTCCCCTCAAAGATCGATGGGCTTCGCCCCCCATAAATTGCTACACACCGGACGCAAGTTACGTACTTGCATTAAGTATTTAAAATCATTTGTGAATTCTCATTTTCCTCCCCCTTTTTTCAGCAATTTATGTGTCCGATATTGTCCGATGCAAATTCTAACTCATTGTGATCTATAGATTTTTGGATCGGAAAAAATCCGATCCACTTATGCTGCGAAAATTTACTGTCTGTTTACCAATTGAAATATTTGAAGACCTCCGAGAGGAGGCAGCGAAGCATCGTCTTTCTATTTCTGATGTGGTCCGAGAGAAAATCCTTGGGGCAAGAAATGTAATTTTGAAAACGGAGACACCTGCCGCTGTATCTCTAAAAAACGAGCCCGCCCAAAATCAGAATTCCTCCAATGCGGTCCGATCCGAGGAAACATCCAAACAAATTTCAGAAATCTCTTTCACCACTTTGGAGACCCTCCTTTTGCTCCGAGAGTTTCTCTTTGAACGGAATGGGCAAATCCTGAAAAGGGTCGATGAGAAGTTGGAGCGGCGGTTTGGAAGAGAGAGGAAAAAGGTCCCATGAGCAGGAAGAGCATCGAATCATTTTTGGTCTACCTCCTCGCCTCCGGGATATTGAGTGTTTTCACATGGGCATACCTGATGACCACTCGCTTCAATATCCCAAAACCTTACTTTCATGACCTGTACTGTGCCCTACCGTTTGCCCTGACTTCTCAACTTAAATGGATCAGCCTAGGTAGCCTTTTGGGCGGTTTTGCATTTTCCGGATTATTGTTTTGGCTCTACCTTGGTTCCAATTCTGCAAAACTGGGGTCTCACATTCGAGGTTCCAGGATAGCCAGTGTAGCAAGATTAAAAAGGAGCACCTGGCGATTAAAGGAGAAACAAATCAAGCTTGCCGGCGTTCCGATACCCGCAAAACTGGAAACTCTTCATTTCTTGATCGGAGGAAGAACAGGAACCGGAAAGACGGTAGCGATTAATGAAATGTTGAAAGGAATCATTGCCCGTGGCGATCGAGTCATCGTCACTGATCCAAATGGAGATTTTTTGTCCCACTTCTTTAAGAAGGGGGATGCCATCCTAAACCCCTTCGACCAGCGGGGAAAAGGTTGGTCGATCTTTAACGAGCTTAATTCTGCCTACGATCATGAGCGCTACGCCAAATCCGTCATCCCCCCTGCCCGCTCCGCTCAAGATGCCGAGTGGCATGGGTATGCCCAACTTCTATTTGCAGAAACGATGAAACGACTTTTTCAAGAGCGGAGATATAGTACTAAAGAGCTCTCGGAATGGTTGACGCTAAAGCCGGTGGAGGAATTGGGAAAATTTCTTTCGGGGACTGCGGCGGCTGGATTATTTGATCCAGGGGCTGCAAAGGCTTTGGCTTCAACTCGGTTCATCATCGCAAATTACTTGGCCCCCCACCAATACCTCAAGCCTGGTAATTTTTCTCTCAAGTCGTGGTTGAATAATGAAAAAGGAGGAAACCTCTATATCACTTGGCGAGAGGATATGGCGGATGCACTTCGGCCATTGATTTCTACGTGGCTAGATATCCTCTGCACATCAATTTTGAGCCTCCCTCCTAGTGATAAAAGACGCATCTGGATTATCATCGACGAGTTGGCTTCTTTGGAGCGGCTGAATAGTTTAGAGGCGGCCTTAACCAAGGGAAGAAAACATGGACTTAGGATTGTGACAGGACTTCAATCCACCGCCCAGCTCGAACATCTATATGGACATGAGAAATCAATCGTCCTTCGTTCCTGTTTCAGTAATCTTTTGATCCTTGGAGGAACTTCGAGTGACTCCCAGACCGCGGAAGATTTCAGCCGCGGTTTGGGAGAACAAGATTTGGAAAGGTTTCAATCTTCAACTACCCACACCCATCAAGGAACTCAGCGAACTAAAATCAAACAACGACTCAAAGAAAGAATCGTCCTCCCCAGCGAAATTATCAACCTCCCCTCTTTAACCGGATATTTGAGCTTGGCAGGGGATTATCCAGTTGCTCGGGTCAAACTAAAACCGATCGAGCTCTCTGAGACCACCTCTCGATTCAAGGAATAGACCCATGCTCAGCATTGCCAATGTCGGAGGAAGCAAAAACGCCGGCCACTACTATGAACAGGCCGATGATTATTATACCCAAGGGAAAAGCCCCAGTGAGTGGCAAGGAAAAGCTGCCGAAGTTTTAAACCTGCAAGGAGAAGTCAAACCGGAGGATTTTCGAAATCTCCTCGATGGCGTCCTCCCTAACGGTGAAATAATCCAAATTGGTGGCGCAGGTCGCCGCGGAGGAACCGACCTTACCTTCAGTGCCCCCAAATCAATCTCCCTCCAAGCTTTGATTGGAAAAGATCTGCGGCTCATTGATGCCCATGACCGTGCAGTCTCTAAATCATTAAATTATGCAGAGACTCTCGTAAGCTACCGACATACGAAAGAGGAAGAGACCGAAAAGATCCTTTCAAAAAACATGATTGCGGCTACTTTCCGTCACGAACTAAGCCGAGCATGCGACCCTCAACTTCATACCCATTGTGTCGTCCTCAACATGACAGAGCGGGAGGATAAAAAGTGGCGAGCGATGGATAATGAACCCTTTTATCGTCAAAAGATGTTGATGGGAGCCCTTTACCGTGCCGAGCTGGCCAGGGAAGTCCAAGAACTGGGATATGAAATTCGAGTCACCCATTCGGATGGACGATTTGAGCTATCGCATCTCTCCGATCCCCAACTCGACGAGTTTAGCCAAAGAAGCCAAGCGATTGAAGCAGCTCTGAAGGAAAAGGGACAAACCCGTGAAACTTCATCTCTTCAAGAAAAACAGATCCTCACCATCGCCACTAGACCGAAAAAGACTGATGTCGACCGAAAAGTATTAAGGGAATATTGGGAAGAAAAAAGTCTTAAAGCGGAGATCAGCTATAAGACACCATTAGAGTCTCAGAAAAATCCTTCAGCAAGAGCGATGGAGATCGTCCGTTTTGCAATCGATCATACAATGGAACGGCAATCAGTGGTCACAGAAACGCAACTACTGCGGGAAGCTCTGCAACATGGGGTTGGTAAAACCACCTATGATGAAATCAAGCACGAGATAGAACGAAGAGTGAAAGGGAATTTATTACTCCGAACGGGGGACCGCTACACCACTCTCCAAGCCCTAGAGAGAGAAAAGGAGATCCTTAAAATCGAGAGCGAGGGAAGAAAAACGGTTCGATCGATCTTTAAGAAAGAAGAAGTCAAAATCCAACTTAAAGCTAGGGGACTTAATCAAGGGCAAAGAAAAGCTGTTACCCTCATTCTTACAAGTCATAACCGAGTAGTGGGAGTTCAAGGACTAGCAGGGACCGGAAAAACCTTTATGCTTCAAAAAGCTAGAGAGCTCGCAGATGAAAAGGGATTCCAAATGATCGGCTTGGCACCAAGCGCCGCAGCGACGAATGAACTTTCTAAGACGGGAATCCAAAGTCAAACGATTGCCTTATTTCAAACAATCCAAGACAAACAACTCTTCTCAAAAACAATCCTAGTTGTTGACGAAGCCGGAATGGTTTCTTCTAAACAAATGGAGTTTATTTTAAAGACAGCGGAGAAGTATCGTTCAAAGGTGTTATTGATTGGAGATACGCAACAATTGAAATCGGTCGAGGCCGGAAGACCATTCGCACAACTCCAAGCCCATGGGATGGCCACGGCGGGGATGAGTGAAATTCAGCGCCAGAAAAATAAAGAACTTAAAAGAGCGGTGGAACTTGCTGCTAGAGGAGAGGTGAAGGAGTCTATCGCACTTCTTCACAAATCTATTCTGGAAATCAATCACCCAGAGGACCGATACGCACAAATAGCGGGAGATTACGTCTCGCTTTCCAAGGAAGAACGAGAGAAAACATTGATTGTCTCGGGAACTAACGAAGCCAGAAAAATTATCAATCAAAGGGTTCGCGAAAGTTTAAGTTTAAGTGGAAAAGGTCACGAAATAGAAATCTTAGAAAGAAAAAACCTCACGAAGGCTCAGCTGAAAGAAATCAGAAGCTACAACGTCGGAAATATCATTCAGGCTGAAAGAAACTACTCCTCTCTCGGCTTAAAAAAAGGAGAGCTCGCTAAAATTCACACCCTCCGAGATGCCTACATCATCCTCCAAAAACCCGACGGCTCCTTCACCAAATGGAAACCCCACCAGAAAAATAAGTTAAGCGTTCACCACTCACATAAAAAAGAAATCTCTCCAGGAGAATTGGTTCGCATCACTCAGAATGATCGCCAAAATGGATTGACCAATGGAGACCGCGCAAAAGTGATTGGGGTGGATGAAAATAAAACCGTTCATCTTCAACGAGAGGATGGAAAGACCTTTAAACTGGATGGATCCAAGCCGCTTCACTTTGATTATGGTTACTGCTCTACCGTCCACTCCGCCCAAGGGAGGACCTGCGAAAGAGTTCTAATCGAAGCTGATACTAAAAGTCTCACCAGCTCTCAGGACAACTACTACGTCGCCATTAGCCGCGCCCGGCATGAAGCGAAGATTTATACGAATGATAGAGAAAAATTGCCGGAGGCGATGATTCGCGAGAATGTGAAAGAATCCGCTTTAGAGATTAGTAGAAAAGAATTGGGGAATAAAGAAATCCAGAACCTGAATAATAACATGAATCGGATGACTCAGTTACCTCAACCAAAAATCTCGGAAAGGAATTGGAATTGAATCGTTAAAATGAATAATAGCAGGAATAAGTAGAAATTCCTCATTTTGAAAGCGCGACTTTGGGGTCATTTGCAATTGGGGCAAGTTCGGGAGACCACTCTCCATGTGGACCAGGATTAACCCAATCAATATCAACCCACTTGTTTCCTTCCTGGACTTTGATCCAAGCGTGGCCAACAATTAGCGCGGAGTAAGTTTTAAATCCTCGTGCAGCGAGGTAGGCGCCTATCAAGATAGAATAATGAACACACACTCCGCCATGTCTTGCCACTTCTGTCGGTGAAAGATAATAAGCATCACCTCGGTTAGTAATGCGCAATGGAGTCGGTAAAAGAAAAGATTTTTCTAAAATCCCATTTTTTTTAAACTTCATTCCAAGCCATTTTTTGAGACGTTCGACTTCCTCAAACACTGATCCTCTGGGCAACCCAGCTGCACGTGCCATTAATTTCCTGATGAGTGGGTCATTCAAGTGACTTCTTATATATTTTGCTAAACCATCATAGGTGATAGTATCTCCCACGAGGCAAGCATGGTCGATCTCAACTGGGACTGTTTTGATCTTTCCGGCGAATTCGTAAGTAACGTCAAGAATGATTGGTTCCCTCTGCTGGAAATCTGGAGAACACTCAAAATTAGCCGTAATCACCAATTGAACTCCTCGATGTCCAGTACGAGGGTCGGAATCAGGAGCAAAATTCTGTAATGTCGCATGGCCCTTGCTACTATTGTTGACGGTGATGGACTTGAGACGCCAAGGCTGGGCTGACGGTACCTGCAATTTAACATCAAGTTTCCAACGGGTTTTATCGATCAGATTTGGGAGTCTTGTTTCCTGTACCGTAGCCAAAAGTTCACCTGCTTGGACTTCCCAAGGACGGGGAAGCGCAGCACGGGCACGAAGGTTCGAGAGTTGACGTTGAGTGGTAGGAGTTTTGATGAGGAAATTTGTGGACCCACTTGTATCGGTCTGTCGTGCTTGATTACCTTCGCCTCCACTTTTTTGATCGACGCAGGGCGTTGGATGTCTCATGGTAAGAGAACATGGAACTTTGTCAGCCATAGAACCTCCTCTCACCATTATTCTCGACAGCCCTCTTAAAAAGTTTCCTATTTTCAGCCAGTTTTCAGCCTTTTTCTAAAATTGTCATTCATTGATACCTTTCCATTCTATCCAATTTGAATGGCTCATTTTCTTCACGCTTCAGTATGACTCCACCGCGATGAAGCTTCGCTTTCGGCTTCCGGTTTTGCATTGCTCGCGCCAAGCAGAGCTTGTCACTCCCACTGCAGTCCCTTCAGCCTGTGGAGCCATTCCCTTCGCTGACCTCCATGGGTTTAAAATTTTTGTTTCCTCACACTTTTTGAAGGAAACAAAATTTTTAAACCCAAGGAGGAAAATATGAAAATAGAGCAATCCAAACAACTCAATGAAAAAGTAGCCTTAAAGGCCGGGGAATTCGTAAATTATTTTAAGCGAATGATCCGTGATGGAGGTCAACAAGAAATCTATATTCTTGAAGATCATGCTCCTTCAGACCTTGAAGAGCTTATTCAAAATGCTCATGGAGATTTCTTACCTGATGATTTCCGTTATGAAACCATTTACTCAGCTCTATTGGCTTTTTGGGATTGTAATTCTGATCTGGACGAAGTGAATTTAGAGGCCGACATCTACAACCATGACCTGATTAATTGGCTGAGTTCCAGCTTAAAGAGGATTAATTATTGTGATGGAGCTCAATTGGAGTTCGGTATTGAAAAAGTTGATGTAATAACCCTCATCTCCTATGGTCAACAAATTGAAAAAGATGAAATTGTCGCACTCGTTCGTGAGTCACTCATCTCCCTTTGCACATAAAGTGCGGGGGAATAATATCAACTCAACGAAAACAAATCCCAACTTTGTTTTTTTGATTAATCTCTCGAGGAAAATTAGTTCGCATCACACAAAACGATCGCCAAATGGATTGACCAATGGAAATCGTGTCTGCTCAGAGAAGGACATGCTAAAATTGAGCCATTAAATTGCATCGAACTCACGCCGCAGGAACAAATCTAATTTCCAGCTTACATTTCAAAGCTTCAGCAACACGTTGCAAACTCTGAATAGAGTAGCCTTCGTAGTCGGTATCTTCGAGTCGAGCGATCGTGGATTGAGAGGTGTCCATCTTTTCAGCTAGCTGGGCCTGGGTGAGGCCAAGTTTTTCCCGAAGCTCCCGAATGGCCAGCGCAATCTGAAATTTGAGTTTTTCTTCTTGGTAATAATGCTCTAATTCGGGATCTTTCTTTCTTTTTCTGCGAAGGATCTCGAGAGCATCGTCTGTTTTTTTCTTCATAATTTTACCCCTCCGTTTCCCTATGCTTCATTGGATCTTTTTCAAAAACTGACTTCCTTAATATAGCGGCATCAATTTCTTTCGGCGGCACAATGTTCTCTTTGGTAAGACCGTTTGAAAGGACCACGATTTCTTGCCCATAGAAGAAATATAATATTCGATAGTTAACCGATTGAAACCTCCACCGAAGCTCATAAATTTCATCCCTCAAATAATCAGCCTCAGGCCTTCGTAGCTCATGGCCAAGCTCTGCAAGCCTCGCAATTCTCACCTCTCCTTTTGCCAGGGCCTTCTTTGGCAATTGATCGAACCACTCTCTTACTGGACAACCATTTTTATCCTTGTAAAAAACAACCTTAACTTTCGCCATAGATGTTTATCTCAAAATTAAGATAGGATTTCAAGTAGAAATCTCAAAATTGAGATTTATTGTTCCACCATTGTGGTCAAGGGAAAACCTGATTAAATAGTGATTATCTAATTGATTCTTTAAGAACCTGAGCTCGGGTTAAGCAGTTTTTGGAATCTAAATAGAACCTATCCTGAAGCTTTGTGAGGTAGAAATGTGAGGTAGAAACTCCTCATAACATCATCACCCCTTCAAAAAATACTGGGGATATATTCCTCAGCTATTTTTCCAGACAACAATTCGAATCATAAAAATATTAGCAATGTTAGGT
>JBGTGJ010000232.1:0-6400 GCA_041746775.1 bacterium | reverse complement strand
TTTTTCTTCGAGAAATTCTGCCATCTCTTTGACGACGGTTGGATCGGTTTCCGAAGAGGAAACGATCTCGACCAACTTTAAATAGCGGACCGGGTTGAAGAAGTGGGTGACGAGAAAATTCTTTTTGAAGTTTTGATTTCTCTCATGATCAAATCCTCTAATTTTTATTTTTTATAATCTTTCAATGACACACGCGGCCCCTTGGCCACCACCGATGCACATCGTCTCGAGTCCCCACTTTTTGTCATAAGTGAAGAGGTCGTTGATCAGTGTCGCCATGATGCGGGCTCCGGAGCATCCCAATGGATGTCCAAGTGCAATCGCTCCGCCGTGTGGGTTGAGGCGTTTGCGGTCGATCCCTAATTCTTTGATGACTGCGAGAGACTGCGAGGCGAACGCTTCATTGAGTTCGACAATATCAATGTCGTTAATGGTTTTTCCGGCTCGTTTCAGAACCTTGGTGACGGCAGGGATCGGGCCTATTCCCATCAACGCAGGATCACATCCGGCAACGGCCATGGCGTGAATTCTTGCAAGTGGTTTGACCCCGAGTGCCTTGGCCTTTTCCGCACTCATCAAGACAACTGCGGCCGCACCGTCGGTCAATGGAGAGGAATTTCCTGCAGTCACGGAACCCCCTTCTTTAAAAACAGGTTTTAATGTTGCTAATTTTTCCACGGTGGTTTCCGCACGGGGACCTTCATCGATTTCAATCTTTTTGACCGATCCATCCCGTTGCGGAATTTCAACCGGGACGATTTCATTTTTAAACTTTCCTTCTTTGGTCGCTTTGATCGCCTTTTGATGGCTCTCGTAGGCAAATTCATCCATCTCTTGTCGGCCAATCTTGTATTTCTCCGCGACATTTTCTGCGGTGGCACCCATGCTGATGTAGGCGTCGGGGGCATCTTGCTTCATCAATTTAGGATTAAGCGAAGGATTGAAACCTCCCATCGGGACATGCGACATACTTTCGATTCCACCAGCGACGATAATCTCACCATCTCCGACCATGATCGCGCGGGCAGCATCCATAATAGTTTGGAGGGAAGAGGCACAAAAACGATTGGTGGTAGCGGCGGCAGCGGTATTGGGAATACCGGCTAGAAAACTGATGTTCCTCGCAACATTCATCCCTTGCTCCCCTTCGGGCATCGCGCAACCGATGATGACATCTTCGATCTCATTAGGGTCGAGTTTAGCAACACGACGAAGCGCTTCTCTGACAACTATTCCGCCTAGATCATCGATTCGAATATCAACATAGTTTCCCTTCAACGCTCGCCCCATCGGGGTACGAACCGCGCTGACAATAACCGCATCACGTAGTGTGGACATAATTTCCTCCAAAATGAATGGTGATTCATTTTTAGTCTTAGCTTGGGGAGGGGGTGGTGTCAAGACTCCATTTCCGAAAAAAGAAATTGCTTCTTCAGGTGATGGCATTAGAATCAAAATCTATTTTTCATAGGAGAATATCATGTCCACCAAGCTCAATAAATTCAGTTCCCGAATCACTGAAACCCACGATCAGCCAGCCGCTCAGGCGATGCTCTATGGGACGGGGTTGACTCAAGAGGATATGCATAAACCATTCATCGGCATTGCGACCACTTGGTATGAGGGGAACACCTGCAACATGCATCTCAATGATTTGGGGAAGATTGCGAAAGAGAGTTGTCGTGAGGCGGGATTGGTCGGGTTGATGTTTAATGCGATTGGAGTTTCGGATGGCATCTCGATGGGGACCGAGGGGATGAATTATTCGCTACAGTCGCGAGAGATCATTGCGGACTCGATTGAAACGGTGATGTCAGCACATTGGTATGATGCGAATATCTCAGTGGTAGGTTGTGATAAAAATATGCCGGGTTCGGTCATTGCGATGGGGCGACTCAATCGCCCGAGCATCATGGTTTATGGTGGGACGATTCGTCCGGGGCATTTCAAAGATCGCACGTTGGATATTGTCTCCGCCTTTGAAGGATTGGGGGAGTGGGTCGCTGGGAAAATTTCCGAAAAAGATCTGCAAGGAATTTTGCAAAACGCCTGTCCTGGGGCTGGGGCGTGTGGCGGGATGTATACCGCTAACACGATGGCTTCTGCGATTGAGACGCTTGGGATGAGTCTTCCTTATAGCTCTTCCCAGCCGGCCACCAGTTCCGAGAAAAAGGAAGAGTGTAAAAAAGTTGGTGCCGCCATCCGGAACCTTTTAGAAAAAGATATCAAGCCACGCGACATCATGACGCGAAAAGCGTTTGAAAATGCGATTACCATAGTGATGGCACTCGGTGGTTCCACCAACGCAGTCCTTCACTTGATTGCGATGGCGAAGACGGTCGGTGTTCCTCTCACCATCGATGATTTTCAAAAGATCAGCGATAAGGTTCCATTCATTGCCGATCTGAAACCGAGCGGAAAATATGTGATGGAGGATCTCTGTAATGTTGGCGGAGTTCCTGCCGTGCTCAAATTATTACTCCAGGCAGGATTTCTCCACGGTGATTGTCTCACCTGTACTGGAAAGACATTGGCGGAAAATGTGGAGGCGGTGCCGGGGCTTTCGGAAGGACAGAAGGTGATTGTTCCTCTCTCCGAACCGATCAAGAAAACCGGGCATATCCAAATTCTCTATGGAAATGTTGCCAGTCAAGGTTCTGTCGCGAAGATCACCGGAAAAGAAGGAAACTCGTTCACGGGCAAGGCCCGTGTTTTCGACAGTGAAGAGGATGCCAATGCCGCTCTTGAGGCGAAAAAGATTAAAAAAGGGGATGTCTTAGTGATTCGATACGAAGGGCCGAAAGGGGGGCCAGGGATGAGTGAAATGCTCAAGGTCACCGCACTTGTGATGGGACAAGGATTAGGGCAAGAGGTGGCGTTGATCACCGATGGTCGATTTTCGGGTGGAACTCATGGATTTGTCGTCGGGCATATTACTCCGGAGGCACAAGATGGGGGGGTGATTGCGGTGATTGAAGAAGGGGATGAGATCACGATCGATGCGGAGAAAAAAGTGGTGGATCTCAATGTGGCAGATTCCACGATTCAGGAAAGAATAAAAAAATGGAAAGCCCCACCGTTCAAAGCGACTCAAGGAACACTCTATAAATTTATTAAGAATGTAAACTCGGCGTCGGAAGGTTGTATGACGGACCAATAAAAAAACCGCTTCAAATCTGAAGCGGTTTTTTAAGCAAGAAAATAAGCCGGGTTCTGTTCTATGCGACCATTTCTCTAGTCTCCACTTTACAGCGAAGATCATAGCAGCCTACCCACCATACCCAGGTTTCCCTGTCCGACGGGCCGCCGGATGAATTAGTATGGCCTATTTGGCCTTGCACCCCGTAGAGTTTGCCGGATTTCACTACTGACATTCCAATCTTTCAATCAGAATCGTACTTGCTTTCTGTTGCACTATTCCTACCCACCACTAAAGTGTCGGCGGGCGATGGACGTTATCCATTACGGTGCCCTCAGGTGCCCGGACTTTCCTCTTCACCACGAGGGTGAAGCGGTCGCGTTCCTTGCTTGCTTCTCAAATTGAAGAGTTATGGGATTTTGTCAAGAGGCGCGTGTGATGAGGGAATGTGAAATGGTGCAAAACTAATAAGTCAAATCTTCTCTCGCCTGATTCAATCCCTTCACGAGTCGATGGATATCGCTCTCCGAGCTCCAATAGCTGATCACGCAAGCTCGCAATGCAGGTGTTGCTTCGTTGAGGTGCGAACAAAAAATCCAGGCCTGATTTGATTTAACAACTTTTTTGGCGACTTTTTCTAAATAAGAAGTCTCACGACCTTCGGGATGCTTTGTATCCACGAAACAGACAATCGGCAGAGGGGTTTGATTGAGAATCTCCCAGCCAGTGGACTTCAGCTCTTTTCGAAGCAATTCTCCAAGTTGGATTTGGGAACGTATGAGTTCTCGATACCCCTCCCATCCAGCAACGGCGAGGGTGAGAAAGAGTTTGAGACCAATAAATCGTCGAGACCATTGCATCGATTGATAATGGAGATCGACCTCTTCCCCCTCGATACGACCGGTGCGTTCCAGATCAATAAAAGCCGCCGAAAATTTAAACATATTTTCCAAAAGTTTTGGATGCCGGGTCATGAAAATCCCAGCAGCCATCGGGACTGAAAACCATTTATGGGCATCTAAAATAAAGGAGTCGGCCTTTTCAGTACCTTTGAATATATCTTTTAGTTCTGACGCCAGAATTGCGGCACCACCATACGCGGCGTCTAGGTGGAACCAAATCCCTTCACGATTAGCAATCTCTGCGATTTTTTCAATGGGATCAATCGCTCCAGCATTGGTAGTTCCCAACGTTCCAACGACCATCAAGGGGGTCAAGCCATCTTGACGGTCTTTGGCGATCTGGGATGAAAGTTCATCCACATCCATCTGAAAAGCGGAGTTTGATTTGATATGTCTGACATAATCGACTCCAAGGCCACTGAGAGCTGCAGCTCGGGTGTGGCAATGGTGGGCCTCTTCCGAGACATACACGGTCGGTCTTGATTTCAAACCGACGATCCCTTCCTTTCTAAATTCTGGGAATCGCTGGATGAGGGCACAAAGCAATGCGGTGTGGTTGGCCTCGGTTCCACCCGAAGTAAAATGACCATAGCTTTTTTCGTATCCAAAAAGTTTTCCGAAATTTTGGATCAGATGTTGTTCTACCTCAACCGCAAAAGGAGAGGCTCGCCAGGTAGCAAGCTGTGGATTGAAGGTGGCTGCCAAGGCATCGGCCGCTATCCCCATGGATGAAGAGGGCGGGCAGAAATGACCAAAGTACCGTGGATGAGGCATATGCATCTGGTATTTGGTGAGACCTTCCGTGGCCCATGCAACGGCCTTGAGGGGATCGATCGGCTGATTAAAATCGATCGACTTAATAAAATCACGAATTTTTGCATGATCCATCACAGGGACAATCGGAAAACTTTCTAGCTGATCAAAGTAGGACTCAATTGTCTCTGTAATTTTTTTCCACATCGCTTGGCGAAGTTCTTTGGTGAGACCTAGAGAAAGCTTGTCCATACTGAAGACAATTATGGCAATAAGAAAGACCCCTTAGCAACCTATTTCAAATCTATGATCACGATATCAAGGTTCCCCGGTTGCTAAATTTAAAGAAGATGAAAACCAAAAAATGGATGGATTCATAGCAAGGGTATTGACTCAACAACCATTGTGAGTGAAAATACCAAAATAGGGGGTACGTTATGGGGAGGTTGCTTACCGTTTTGTGGCTTTTCGTTTTTTTATTCTCAGGATGTGGGGGGGCGGATCCGGTCTCTCTTCAAATCCCCTTTTCAGGGGCACTCCAAGAATCTTCAAGGGTAGTGGTGGCTAATGGGGCGCCGGTCGGCGGCAATAGCCTATTACAACTCGCTTTTAAATCCCAACAATCCGAACCTCAATGCACCTCTTTTCCGATCGTAGATTCCGTTGGGAATGATGTAGGTGAGTGCGAGTATTGTGAAAATAGTGATGTGGTCGTCAGCACCATCATTCCAGTTGATCTACGTAAAGATAATTTTATCATGCCGGTAAGATGTAATGTTCAAGGGGATGTGGTCTCAGCGGATGTGGAATGTTTTGATTTCCCGCACTCGGATGTAGGGATTGATGTCGCTTCCTTTGTTCCTCAAGGAGAGGTTGCAGAGTTAAGAAAAGGGGTTTGTTCCGGCATCATCCAATTTGGTGATGGTACTTTTATGAGTTCACCAGAAAATGGGTTGATGACAGGGAAGTATGTCACGATATCCAAGCTAGAAGAGGGAAAAAAGCTCCATTTCCATCATATTCAATGGGTATGGACGATTGACCGTTAAACTAGGGGGAGTCGAACGTGAAATACAAATCTAAAATCATTCATCTCTTTCTCATCAATGTTTTTTTGTCACTGGTGACTATCCCTGCCGAAGCAAAAAATATTGCAACGATGTTTGAGAATAATCGCCCATTTTATGGAACTTTTAATGGGATTGATATGTTTGGAACGCCGCTTTTCTGTGAAGGGGATATAGAAAATCCGTGTGGATTTGTCGAATATACTCCCAACGCAAGTGCTCCCCCCGTTTTGACACGTGAGCTCGTTCAATTACCGTTGGATACTCGAGTTTGTAAGGGAGATAACTGTCAATGCGATGATGTTAATCCGTGTGTCTGTCAGAATGTTTCTTGTGTCTCGACACCAAATGCTCTGTTCAACCTACTCCCAATGGAAGAGCTAGAAGGGTTACTTGAAGATGGTGACCCCTATGCTGCCACGATGACACAACATCCACCGGTCGAATGTGCTAATACGACTGGAGAATTTTTAACGGAGTGCTCAACCAACAACGGCCTTAAAATCGATTATCGTTGTGAAGTCATCGTCGTTTTTGTT
>JBGTGJ010000231.1:0-6429 GCA_041746775.1 bacterium | reverse complement strand
TTTTCTTTTTCTTTTTTTAAAATCTGGTTAATTTTGGTTAAGTGTTCCAGGGCCAACCGGTGTTGCCCAGAGCGAAAGAGCGAACGCACCAAGCGTAATCGAACTTCCACTTGATCTTCTGCGTTGGAAGCAAGCGGCAAGGCAATTTCTAAATCTTTAATGGAATCGTTCCATAAATTTTTTTGGAATAATTGTTCCTCGTACTGCAGGAGATATCGAAGTCTTTCTTGATTGTCCCCAATTCCTTGTCCCAAATGATAACCGGAGAAAAGAACCCTTTCAGGATCACCACGAAATAATTCTCCAAGAGACTGATGAAGAAGAGATAGCTCTTTCGGAACAACTTCTTGACGGATCCAATCGCAAAAATTGGGATTGATTGGTCGTATCGTCCCTTCCATATCGACATTAATCAGCTTTTCATCTCGTAAAAATGCTATTTCTTTTGAACCAACCCCTAGCTCTAATCGGAATAAATCATGACGTGTTAAGGAAGTTTTAGAAAGCGAAACTGCTAAAAGAATCTTTTTAGAATTTTCTGATAAGCGCCGATATTTTCCCTGGCAATATTCCTTGAGCGTTTTCGGTGCCTCAAGTTTATCAAAATCAATTCCAATATCCTCTATTCTCGAAGGGGACCAACGGCCAAATTCATCAAAAAGTTGATGGGATTGAATGAGTGACTGAAGTAACTCTGTTAAGAATAATGGGTTGCCTTCGGTTCGAACATACAGTTCTTCAGTGAGAAAATGCGGAGGATTTTCCATCCCCAAAACCGAGGAAATATAGGAACCCACTTCCTGACGATCAAAATTTTTAAGTGAAATATGATGTAATGAATTTATTTTTGGAACTCTTCCCACCAAAACGATCATCAACGGATGATGATGGAATAAGAGCATTAAATTTTCCATGAGCTTAAAACAGTCTTCATCCGCATCATCGACTAAAATCAGACACGTTTTATCTATTTTCTCCTTTAAACCCTCCTTTTCTTCCAAAACAGGAATGGCATTTAACTGCGCATAATATTTTAATTCTTTCAACAATCGAGATTTCCCGGTACCAGGCGCACCCGACAGAACCACTCCACACGCAAGATCGGAATGAGTCACAAAAACGCGGTTAAATAGATTAATCAATTGTGACCACTGTTCATGCCTGCCGATGAGTTGTCCTTCCCCTGGAAGATAGGCAAGGGCGGTGGCATCGGTCTCCAAAGGATAATTGCGATGCCCTGTCCAATTAAGGTCCCGAATCACCTGGTCAGCATGATGGTATCGTTCGGTCGGATTCTTCCTCATCAATTTTTCAAATATCGGATCGATGTACGAGGGAATATGCGGTAATTGATTTGAAAGCGGTGGAGGTGTTAAGATTTTTTGCAAATTCAACGTTTCTCGAATGTCACTGCAGGTAAAGGGATTTTTTCCATTAAGGCAGGTGTACCAAGTCGCTCCCAGCGAATAAAGATCTGCCCGATTATCGAGCGGCTCCTCCAATAGCGCCTCGGGCGCAATAAACCCAGGTGTTCCGACCAAAAAACCGGTTTTCCGGAATGCCGTTAAGCCAAAATCGATGACTTTGGCGACCCGTCTCCCTTCCCCATCTTCGGTCACCATGATATTGGCTGGTTTGATGTCAAGGTGGTGAACCTTCTGACGATGCAGATAGCTTAAGGCACGAAGCGTCTGCACAAATAGGTCTTCTATTTCTTCAAAAGAACAATGCCGAGTCGCCTGAAAAATATCTTTCCCCTCGATATAT
Organism: bacterium; assembly: GCA_041746775.1. Taxonomy (GTDB): domain Bacteria; phylum UBA10199; class UBA10199; order DSSB01; family DSSB01; genus JBGTGJ01. Next base: position 4,662 of record JBGTGJ010000231.1, on the reverse strand, counting down.
TCAGTGGTGAAATAATAAAAGTCAGCTTCGGCATCAAAACCAAAGTCGAGAATACGAAGGATGTGTGGGTGATTAAGATTTTTGAGAGTTGAAAATTCTTGCTTAAAATTTTCTAGGATTTCTTCTTGGCTTAAACCGATATCCCCCTCGGGCAATCTCAACTGCTTCAAGGCAATTTTCTTATCCCGATACTCCACCAAATAAACAGAACCCCCAAACCCCTCCCCTAATTTCTGGAGAATTTTATATTTTCCATCGATACACTCCACGACTCATTTACCTCTCTATTAAGATTTTAAGAGGTTTGAAGGTAGGTGTCTAGGAATGCTCGAGTGAAAACTAATTATTTTCGCTAAAAATATAAGTACTGGCCACCGATTTCACAATATTACCCACTGCATCAAAAAGGTGGATACAATAATGATCTAGTCTAAGTTGATTTGCCTGACAGAGGTTGAAAAATCGACACTCTTGGCGGTTTTCACTTCCGGGTTGGCTACAAACGTCAGGCCCTTGGCAATTGGTGGGGGGATCACTTGGAGCTTGGTTAAAGGTAAATAGAACTCTTTGGGAGTCTGGAAAATCAGGGTCTGGCATGGCGCCGGGTGGATTATACGGATTAAAAAAGAATCTCGCATTATTAAAGGTAGCACAACTCTCATTAGCATCATGACACGCTTGGAACTCATCTCCATCTAAGCAAGCTTGGAGCTGCTGCCCTTCTCGACCTTCACATATTTCAGCACAGACGCAAAATTCACAGATGGTCATGTCAAACTCGAATTCCCCCGAACCATCGGGGTTCATATTCAAAAATTCCTGTCTCGAAACATTTTCGGTTCCACCCAGGACACTCGCATTTCCTTTGCAAAAAAGATTAAAAAAGATCACTGAGTCACCAGGGATCGGTCCAATCGTATGAAATTTGGAGGTAGAATTATTGATGATACTAATAATACTATTGAACTCGAATGAATCCTCAAATAAAGCGACCACTTCCCCTTCCCCTCTTCCTTCTTTCGGGATGGTAAGAGCTACCAATCCGAAAAAAACTCCAAAAATAGCAAATAAAAGCTTACGCATATCCCCTCCTTCTACCCATATTACTCTACCACATTAATAAGTACGATCGTGTGAAATTCACGCTCAAAACGACGATTGCTCCCTTCACCTGATATGACTGCAGCATAACGATGTTCAATGGTTCTTTTACCAATCGACGATTGAAATTTATCCGGTGCACTCGTGATAATTCCCGCTGCCGCCCCACGAACGCAGCTCATCCCCTCGGGGAGCCCCGCACATTCCGCTATATCGGAATTATCAAAAGCAAAATCACCAAACTCCATACTGTTGGCACAGTAGACATCCCCACCATCAATTTCGAAACAAACTCTCATGGTAAAAGAGGTTAGCCCTGCATTGACTGTCGGCTCACTCATTGTCGTTTGATCCATCATGACAGAGCCGATGAGAGTCCCGTCATCTTCAAAACAATTAAAAGAATTGTTTCCATTTTGTTGGAACTTATTACTTAAAGAACCGACGGGATTTCCACCAAAGGAAGGTCCATCGAGCACCACGACCCTTGAATCACTGGTCAAAGCACCGCTAAATGGAATTTGAAGTGAAACAGGTGTATCAGCGGACCCACTACAACCTGTAAAAGCAATAGATAAAGAAAACAAAAATAAGGAAATTAAATAATATAAACTTTTCATCCCTCCCCCTTTCTAGCAAGCATCCCTATTGTGTAATTGTAAAAACTAGCTCCTACTATAGTCAATTCCTTTTCAAAACTTTGATAAAATATCCGGAATGAAGAAAATTAAACCTTGAGAACGACCCGATACCTCGCTTTTCCTTTTCCAACCTTCTCTAATGCCTCGTTAACTTGAGAAAGAGGCATCGTTTCAATTTTTGGTTCTATATGATGCCGCGCTGCAAAATTTAACATCTCTTGAATCGTAGATCGGTTTCCGATGACACTGCCCCAAATCGATTTTTCCCCTCTTAATAAGCTTAAAGGAGAAAGGGACATTTTTTCGTAAGTCAGCCCTACTAAACAAAGTTTTCCGTGAGGCCTTAAGATTTTAAGATAAGTTTCTACGTCGATCGATGCGTCGGTCGTCGAAAGGATAAAATCAAGCGAAGAGAAGCGCGACTTCATCTTCTCCTCTTGATTACTGACGATAAAATGACTGGCCCCCCATCCTCGGGCTTCATTCTCTTTTTCTGGAGAGGTGGAAAATGCGGTCACTTCGCAGCCAAATGAATGAGCAAATTGAATGGCCAAATGCCCCAACCCACCAATCCCAATGATCCCTACCTTCATAGGAGGGGCAATTTGAAGATGTCGTAATGGAGAATAGACGGTAATTCCCGCACAAAGCATAGGTGCCGCTTTGGCGGAGTCGAGTGAATCGGGGATGGCAAAAACAAAACGACTATCCGCTCTCATCATATTAGCAAAACCACCAAAGTGACCCACACAAGTTCGCAACTGGCGCGAACATAAATGCTCATTCCCGCGAATACACCACTCACACTCCATACACGACTGGACTTGCCAACCAACCCCCACTCTTTGTCCGACTTTGAATGAAGAAACCTTTTCCCCCAACCGCTGAATACTGCCGATCACTTCATGCCCCGGCACGAGGGGATAAGTGCTGATTCCAGAATCATTGTGGATCATGTGGATATCACTTTGGCACACGCCACAATAACTCACTTCAATATCTACTTCATGTGGCGCTAATTCTTGAAGGTGGTAAGAGAAGGGGCGTAACGCCTCATTGGCTTGAAAAGCGGCATAGGATTGAACATTCATGGGATATGACCCTCACTATTTCATGGCTTGGCGATACTGACATTGTATAACTGATCAAAAATATTGTCATTTAAGGAAATCGTTTTAGCCAGTAGAAATAACATTGAAACAATTTCTTGGCTGGATCATAATTTGCTAAATGATCTCCCTTAAAACTATTCAAACTCAATTGAGTGATCCGTTTGGACCCTACGAAATTGAGCCCGCTGACCTCGCTTCCTTTCTTGCCGAAGCAAAAAAAATAGCAAATTTAGCTTATGTATCCGCTGACCCAAAGGCTTTTGAGGAAGCAGAACGTTTATTGTATTATATGAATATTCACGGGGGCTTTGGAGCACCGTTTCAAACTCTACCTAGTATGGTGTGGGGTGCTTTAATGCGGGCAAAATTAAAAGCCGCGCTGCAAAATGCACGGACTGGGGTCCCTTCAGAAATGAACTTTAAAGAAATGAAAATCGCATTAGAAGACTTAGTAAAAGTGGCACAAGAAAAAGATCATACTCTGATCGATGAAATTGGAAAAAACAATGATTGGAGTGCTCTTTCTATATATTCTAAAAATTTCACCGTCACCGCCTATGGATTTACCGAACAACTGGCATTGCTTTACCGACATACCCAAGACAAGACCCGACAAATTGTTCAAGAAAATATTAGCGATGAATTTGATAAAACACCGCATCCTGAGCTCCGTAGCCGTTTCAATCGCCGAACCGGAACCGCTTTCATCCCTGAGCAAATTTTTGAAGATGAGGATTATTTAATCGAAGCGGTCTCGGTACTTAATTTCCGTACCGGTATTAGTTCTCTCCACTATCCTTATTACGCATTGGGAAGTTTTTATACTGTCGAAGCGGTTTTTTCTTTAATCAGCGAAAAACTTAATAATATTTTGCCCAATTTTAAACTTGATGAAGAGGCTGTGGAGTTCTTTCAGTTACATGCAACCGTTGATAAAGGACATGCGGAGGAATGGTTAGAAGGGATCGAAACTCCAACCATCACACCTCGGGATCGATCCGCCGTCGTGGTAGGGGCCACTGCACAGCTTAATATTAGGCACCAACTCTTCGAAGCGGTAAGAAACCGGTTAAAAAATGGACCTGAACAACTGTATCCTACCTTGGTGGTTTCACCACACTTGTGAACCAAAACTCCACTCATCTCAATTTTGGGTGCTAAAAATATATGCACTACTGACCATGCACCGACCGGCTTTCTGATAAATATTTCATCACTCCCCCTTTCCGAAATCCCCAACTTATAGAATTTATTTAAGGAAATTAATTAAGTCAACACAATGGAGAGTTATTGTGAGGTCATATAATCTAGATTGGTTTTTATCTTAATAAATCTTTCTTCTTCTAAGGGATTGAGTTGATAATTATTCAATTCCCCCATGTATTTTTTGGCTTCTTGAACCCGCTTCAATGGGAGATCCGCTTCGACGAGTCCTAATAAGGAGGCAAATCGGTACCGTTCTAGTGCTGAGTGACTTTGCACCAAGCGAGTTGCATCACGAAAAGCATCACGGGCTTCGGTCCATTGAGAATCCTTAATATAGACCGAGCCTAATGCAAGATACGCCTGAACCAAAAATTGTAGTTGTGCCAAAGAATGGGAAGACTGAATCTCTAAAGTTGAAACGACATGCCGCAGATAAAGACCAGCCCCTTGAATATCCCCCTGCGCTTCCAGAACCAACGCTAGGTTAATTGTAATGCCAATGCTGTTGCTTACATCGGAAAGATGCTGTGCTAACTCTAAAGCTCGTTGGTAATATTCGGCCGCATGACTCCAGTCATTTTGATAAAAGGTAATATTACCTA
>JBGTGJ010000230.1:0-5484 GCA_041746775.1 bacterium | reverse complement strand
ATCTAATTCCACGGTCCCTTTGATGTGATCATCAACAACGGTCTTCCCTTCACTGCTCGTTTTAAACCGGTAGCAAAAAGAGCGAGTTTCTTTTTCAGCTTGGTTAGGATCTAGATCGCGACAGGTTCCGTCGTATTTTGGTTTTCTCCCCTCCGCCATCGCCAATTTTCTCTTTTCATCGAGCGATTCTGGTGTGCAGAAACAGCGGTAGGCCTTTCCTTCCTTCAATAATTTTTCCAAATGTTGCTGATAAAGCTCCAAGTGTTCCGTTTGATAATAAGGCCCTTCATCGTAGTGAAGTCCGAGCCATTCCATCGCCTTCAAGATTGAGTCGATATACTCCTGCGTCGATCGCTCACGGTCAGTATCTTCAATGCGCAGGATAAATTTCCCACCGGTCTTTTTTGCCATTAAATAATTGTAGAGGGCGGTTCGAGCCCCTCCAATGTGGAGGTGGCCGGTGGGGGAGGGGGCGAAGCGGTAACGATTCATAGTTTGGTTCTTATATTAGATCTTCATGAATGTGCAATACATTCGGAGTTGATTACCAGAAGAAGTAGATAAAAAACTTTGAAATACATTCGATTTTCGAAGAAAATATAAAACTCATTCTTGTAATAGGATTCTTATGTATATTCAAAACTTTAAATTATTTCTTTTTATTATTATTTTTCTTCTTTCTAACGTTGCTTGCGCTCGTGAACCAGCTTCTCCTTCCAATCTACAAGTTCCGCCCGGGTTTAGCATTCAAATTTATGCCACCAATGTTCCTGGGGCCAGGTCGTTGGCGTTGGGGGCTGGTGGAACTGTATTCGTGGGGACTCGAAAAGAGGGGAAGGTTTATGCGCTCCGTGATCAAAACAATGATGGGAAGGTCGATCAAGTTTTTACGATCGCCTCGGGATTAAATCAACCCAATGGGGTCGCTTTTCGGAATGGCTCTCTCTATGTCGCGGAGGTGAGTCGCATTCTTCGCTTTGATAACATTGAAAATCAACTTTCCTCTCCTCCAAAACCGATCGTGGTTCGAAGCGATTTTCCAACTGAAGGGCATCATGGCTGGAAGTTTATCGCCTTTGGACCGGATGGGAAACTTTATGTCCCCGTAGGGGCCCCTTGTAATAATTGTGAAAGTTCGGATCCTCGTTTTGCTTCGATCACGCGAATGAACCCCGATGGTTCAGGATTCGAAATTTTTGCGCAGGGGATTCGTAATACGGTCGGATTTGATTGGCATCCCAAGACTCACGAGCTTTGGTTCACCGATAACGGGCGAGATTGGATGGGAAATGATCTGCCGCCCGATGAATTGAATCGTTCCAACACACCAGGGATGCATTTTGGATATCCTTATTGTCATGCCGGGGATTTTTCCGATCCGGAATTTGGTTCAAAGAGAAAATGCTCCGAATTTGTTCTTCCGGTTGCAAAACTCGGCCCTCATGTCGCTGCCTTGGGGATGCGTTTCTATACCGGCACGATGTTTCCTGCTGAGTATCGAAACCAGATTTTTATTGCTGAGCATGGATCCTGGAATCGGCAAAAAAAGATTGGCTATCGGGTCATGCTGGTTCGAATGCAAGGGAATCAAGTGATCGACTATCGCCCCTTTGCGGAGGGATGGCTTACTGAGAAAGGGGAGGTGATGGGTCGTCCGGTTGATGTGTTGGTGATGCCCGATGGGGCGTTATTGATCTCCGATGACGATGCAGGGGTGATTTATCGGGTTTCTTTCAACTCTTCTAAGGGTATTGCATCCTCAAAATAATTTGGATACTTGAGGCGATTTATGTCCGATTTTTATTCATCTGCTCGATGTCCCAAAAACATGGTTTATATTCCCGGAGGAACTTTTGTCATGGGCTCCCGGGTTGGTTACTCGAATGAGAGACCGATGCATGAGGTGGCGGTTTCTGCATTGTGTTGGGATAAACATGAGTTCACCAATTCCGATTATGCCCTTCTGGCAGCAAAAAAAATAATCAGCATCGTTTCACCTCCTCGCTTTAGTGCCCCTCGACAGCCTTTAGTGAATGTTAATTGGTTTCAGGCCAAGCTGCTTTGTGAACTGCAAGGGAAACGGTTACCCCGAGAAGCGGAATGGGAGTATGCCGCGAGCGGTCCACATCAGCCAGGAGTTCCCAAGCGAGAATTTGCTACTGAAACTGGATTATACGAAGAACAGAAATTTCATTTCGGTCTAATCACCAGCTCCGTTTGCTCTTATCCTCCCAATAAAAACGGACTCTGTGATTTGACTGGAAATGTCGCCGAGTGGGTGAGTGACTGGTATGGACGGTATCCATCGGTGGAGATGATTAATCCGAGGGGTCCTTCCGATGGAGTTGAAAAAGTTATTCGGGGAGGTGCTTGGCTATATCTTTCCCCAAATTTGCTGACAACGACTTCTCGCTTATCTGCTCCCCCTGGCGATAAGCATTTGACGATAGGCTTTCGGTGTGTGACTTCTCCCAATGATATGGGAGATATTATGTAAGTTTGAGATGATTCATTTCTTCTTTTCTTGCTTTCCCTTCATTGGCATGAAAACTGCTTTTTGAGAAACGAACATGCCTTCACCTCAAGAAACTTTACATCAAGTCTTTGGTTACGAGCAGTTCCGCGACGAACAGGAAGGAATTATTCAACACCTGATCTCCGGCGGTGATGCGCTTGTCTTGATGCCGACGGGGAGTGGCAAGTCGCTTTGTTATCAGATCCCTTCGATGCTTCGTTCGGGAGTTGGAATTATTGTTTCCCCTCTGATTGCTTTAATGAAAAATCAGGTCGACCGATTACTTCAAATGGGGGTGCGCGCCGCCTTTCTCAATTCCAGCCTTGATTTTCAGAGTCAGCGAAAGGTTGAAATTCAGATGCAACGTAGCGAACTCGATCTTTTGTATGTTGCCCCCGAGCGATTGATGACTGAATCCTTCCTCCGTCTACTTGAAAAAACTCCACTCGCACTCTTTGCGATCGATGAGGCGCACTGTGTTTCGCAGTGGGGGCATGATTTTCGTCCGGAATATCTTCAGTTAACTATCTTGCACGAACGATTTCCCAAAATTCCACGCATTGCCCTGACCGCCACTGCCGATCTTCCGACTCGAAAGGAGATCGCGGAGAAATTACAACTTCAGAATGCGAAGTTGTTTCTCACCAGTTTTGATCGCCCCAATATCCGCTATCATGTGGAGCTGAAGGAAAACTCTCGCCATCAATTGCTGCAGTGGATTCAAGGTGGGCATGAGAAGCATAGCGGCATTGTTTATTGTCTGTCGCGAAAAAAAACGGAGAAGATTGCGGAGTTTCTGCAAAAGAAAGGGTTCAAGGCACTTCCTTATCATGCTGGTTTGGATTCGGAGGTGAGAAATCTTAACCAAGAAAGATTCCTCAACGAAGAAGGGATGATCATGGTGGCGACGATTGCTTTTGGAATGGGGATCGACAAACCGGATGTCCGTTTCGTCGCGCATCTCGATCTACCTAAAAGTCTAGAGGCGTACTTTCAAGAGACCGGAAGAGCGGGTCGGGATGGATTACCGGCCGATGCATGGATGACCTATGGGCTGGGGGATGTGATTACGATGAAAAAGATGATTTCCGAGTCCGCAGCGGATGAAAAACGCAAGAGGGTGGAGTTGCAGAAGTTAAATTCTTTGCTCGGTTTTTGCGAAACCACGGTCTGTCGAAGACAAGTTTTGTTGAAATATTTTGGTGAAGAGAGAAATGAGTCTTGTGGCAATTGCGATACCTGTCTTGAACCGATCGAAACGTGGGAGGGGACGGTTGCTGCGCAGAAGGCAATTTCTTGCGTCTTTCGATCGGGAGAGCGTTTTGGGGCGAATCATCTCATCGATATTCTATTGGGCGAAAATAATCGCCGCGTTGAGCAATTCAGACACGATCGTTTGAGTACCTTTGGGATCGGGAAAGAATATGTTTTCAGTCAATGGCATTCGGTTTTTCGTCAGTTGGTAGCGATGGATCTTTTGACGGCCGATTTAGACGGATTCGGTTCGCTCAAGATTACCGAAAAGGCACGACCGATCCTCAAAGGGGAGAAAAAAATATTCTTTAGAAAAGATCCGGAGCCGAAAAAGCGTGAGAGAATCAAAACGAGGCTACCCAAACCGACCCTTGCCGATTTTGATTTTCAAGAACCGGAGAGTCAGAAGCTTTGGGAAGAGTTACGCTCCTGCAGGCTTGAATTAGCCAGAAAGCAGGGGGTTCCTCCTTACATGATCTTTCATGATTCCACCCTGAAGGAATTAGTTTGTCGTCGGCCACAAACATTGGAAGAATTTTCTCACATCAGCGGAGTGGGGGAGTTTAAGCTCAAGACTTATGGGGAGGATTTCTTAGAGGTGGTGAAAAAATATCCTGCCGGTACGGCTGAAAAAATTCCTACAGTCGCTTCATCCAATGACTCTGCCTCCGGACTTTCTGATACCGCCTCTGATACTCTTGACCTGATCCGTGAAGGAAAAACTCCCGAACAAATTGCAGCCCTTCGGCAGCTTAAGTTGAATACGATATACAATCACTTGGCCGAAGCGATTCAACATCGTCAGTTGAATGTGGAAGAAATCCTGTCTCTTCCCATCGGTGAAGTTCGGCACATCGAAAACACCATGTTATCTCTTCAAGAAAACCAACCCGGGATGAAACCTGTTTTCGAGGCTTATCAAGGGAAGTATGAATATGGGATTCTTCACTGTGTAAGGGCGGGATTGTTGGCAAGAGAAAGATGAGAGCCCTAAGATTACCGCTTCGACTTATCAATCCCCCCACCTAACCATGGCATCATACTGCGGAGTTTGGCGCCGACTTTTTCGATCGGGTGGCTTTGACCGGTTTTTCTCAAGCGATTGAAGTTGGGACGGCCGGTTTCGTTCTCTTCGATATATTCCTTCGCAAATTCTCCGGATTGAATCTCTCCGAGAATCTTTTGCATGGTGTTTCTGACGTGAGAATCGATGACGCGTGGGCCACGAGTTAAATCACCATATTCTGCGGTATCGGAAATCGAATATCTCATGTTGGCGATTCCACCGGCGTAGATCAGATCGACGATCAATTTCACTTCGTGGAGGCATTCAAAGTAAGCGACTTCCGGTTGATAACCGGCTTCGATTAATGTCTCGAAACCGTTCTGGATCAGCGCAGTCAATCCTCCGCACAGCACGACTTGTTCACCGAATAGATCAGTCTCGCATTCTTCTTTAAAGGTTGTTTCGATCACGCCAGCTCTTGCCCCGCCAATTCCTCTTGAGTAGGCAAGTCCGATCTCCTTTGCTTTTCCGGAAGCATTTTGTTCCACTGCGATCAGGCAGGGGACCCCTTTTCCTTCTTTATATTGGTCTCGGACCAAGTGCCCCGGGCCTTTCGGAGCGATGAGGATGACGTCCAAGTCGGGACGGGGGACGATTCTTTTAAAATGGATGTTAAATCCATGGGCGAAGAAGAGGGCGGCCCCTTTTT
>JBGTGJ010000229.1:0-1711 GCA_041746775.1 bacterium | reverse complement strand
TGGCGCCACAGGTTACATCGGTGGAAGACTCGTCCCGCGTCTTTTGCAAAAGGGGTATTCAGTAAGGTGCCTGGCAAGAAATCCAAAAATCCTTGAAGGAAAAAACTGGGAAGGAGTCGAGGTCGTCCAAGGGGACGTCCTGCAAGCGGAAAGCTTATCTGCCGCTTTGGAAGGAGTAGAGGCTGCCTATTACCTGATCCATTCGATGCGAAAAGGAGAAATAGGATTTGAAGATCGAGATCGTCTGGCGGCAAAAAATTTTGCCGAGGCCGCAAAAAAAGCAAACTTACAACAAATCATCTACCTTGGCGGGCTAGGACATGAAGAAGACCATCTTTCGGCGCATCTGAAAAGTCGTCACGAAGTAGGAGAAATTTTGCGGAGCACCGGCGTTCCCGTCACCGAGTTTCGTGCCGCCATCATTGTAGGGTCGGGGAGCATCTCGTTTGAAATGATCCGGTATTTGAGCGAACGTCTCCCGGTGATGATTTGCCCACAATGGGTTAATAGCTTATGTCAACCGATTGCGATTCGGGATGTCTTACAATACTTGTTGGAAGCGGTAGAGGAACCTAAGGCGAAGCATAAAATTTTGGAGATTGGTGGTGCCGATATCCTCTCTTATCGGAAGATGATGTTAGGGTATGCCGAGGTTCGCGGGCTCAAAAGATATGTCCTCGATGTTCCAGTTTTGAGTCCGAGACTTTCCGGGTATTGGGTTGATTTAATCACCCCTATCCCCGCCTCCATGGCTAGACCACTGATTGAGGGTCTAAAAAACGATGTCATTTGTAAAAGTCCTCTCGCCCGTGAAATTTTTCCAACAATTCAGCCGATCGGTTACCAAGAAGGGGTGCGGCTCGCCTTGAACAGGATTCAACAGGGGGAAACTGAAACGATCTGGTCTGGTTCAACCGCCTCTTTGGGGACGGATCGAACGACCCATCACTATTTGGAAAACAAAGAGGGAATGACGATCGAGGTCCGTCAGGTGGATATTCATGCCAGTCCAGAAAAAATCTTCACGGTGATTTCGAGTATAGGTGGAAACCAGGGATGGTACTACGCCAACTGGGCTTGGCGTTTAAGAGGACTGTTAGACCGGATAATGGGTGGAATCGGAATGCGCCGTAGCCGGCGTCATCCTCAAGACCTTCGCGTTGGGGATGCGGTCGATTTTTGGAGGGTGGAAGCGGTTGAGCACCATCATTTACTACGCCTTCGAGCAGAAATGAAACTTCCAGGAAAGGCATGGTTACAGTTTGAAGTAAATCCCGAGAAGGGAAATTCGAAAATCAGCCAATTCACCCAAACTGCTTTTTTTGAACCGATGGGATTATTGGGGCATTTATATTGGATCGTTTTATATCCGATTCACACCCTCATCTTTTCCGGACTCTGTCGCTCGATAAAAAAAAGAGCCGAATCTCATCATGAACTCGCAGGGGGCCCAGGGGGGCCTGCAGATATGGGGAGTGCCTCTTCCGGATGAGGCCAGATCAGGGAAGCGATGATCGAGATTGCCAGCGTTCCACCAACCACTCCCAGCGACACCGAAATGGGGATGTGATACCAATTCACAATAATCATCTTTACTCCAATAAAGACGAGGATAAACGAAAGTCCATAATGCAGATGATGAAACATCTTCATCACTCCCGATAATGCAAAATAGAGGGCGCGAAGACCGAGGATCGCAAAGGCGTTGGAA
>JBGTGJ010000228.1:0-11905 GCA_041746775.1 bacterium | reverse complement strand
CCCCCCCCTACGGTAGGAAATATGAATATGTATCAAATTGCAGATAAAACTTTTCATTCCCGACTGATTTTGGGGACTGGAAAATACCCTTCTCATCAAATCATGAAGGAGGCCCACCAAGCGAGTGGAATTGAAATGGTGACGGTAGCCATCCGACGAATCGATTTGAAAGCCCCTGCGGGAGAATCTTTATTAGATTTTATCGATCGCTCCAAGATCGCCCTGCTTCCCAACACCGCCGCTTGCTACACGGCTGAGGATGCGATCAAGACCGCTCGTCTAGCTCGGCAGGCATTGGATACTAACTGGATTAAATTAGAAGTGATTGGAGATGAAAAGACTTTATTCCCGGATGTCTCCGCAACGCTGCAGGCATCAGAAGTCTTAGTTAAAGAAGGATTTATCGTTCTCCCTTATATTATCGATGACCCAATCGCCTGCAAAAGGTTGGAAGAACTTGGTTGCGCCGCCGTAATGCCACTGGCCGCTCCAATCGGCTCAGGATTGGGGATTCGGAATCCTTACAATCTACAGATTATTTTAGAACAAGCAAAAGTTCCCGTGATCGTCGATGCCGGAGTGGGCTGTGCCAGTGATGCCGCGATTGCGATGGAGTTAGGTTGTACCGCAGTGTTGATGAACACCGCGATTGCTGGCGCGAGAGATCCGATTAAAATGGCCCATGCGATGCAACAGGCTGTAGAAGCGGGAAGAAATTCTTTTGAAGCAGGAAGAATTCCAAAAAAATTATATGCGAATGCATCGAGTCCATTAACCGGATTGATTGGAGCTTAAACATGACCCACATGAATTCACTGAATAAAGAAATGACCCAACCTTTTCCAAGTTCCCAAAAAAAATATCAAGGAAACTTGAAAGTCCCCTCACGAGAAATCCAGCTTAGCGATTCTACAAATTCCAAATTTCTCGTTTACGATACCTCCGGCCCCTACACCGACCCAAAATCCTCGATCGATATTGATACCGGACTTCCTCCCCTTCGAAAATCTTGGGTCAAAGAGCGCGTGGGAAAAGACAACGTTTCCCAGATGCACTACGCCCGACAAGGAATCATCACCCCCGAGATGGAATACGTCGCCATCCGTGAAAGTCTGAATCTACCCGAATCACAGCAGGTCACCCCTGAGTTTATCCGAGAGGAAGTGGCGAGTGGGAGAGCGATCATCCCCGCCAACATTAATCACCCAGAACTTGAACCGATGATCATCGGAAGAAAATTTTTAGTAAAGATCAACGCCAACATCGGAAATTCGGCCGTCACTTCCACGGTTCAAGAAGAGGTCGAAAAGATGCTTTGGTCCACCCGTTGGGGGGCCGATACGGTGATGGATCTTTCGACCGGGAAAAATATCCATGAAACGCGCGAGTGGATTATTCGCAACAGTCCGGTGCCGATCGGAACCGTTCCCATTTATCAAGCCTTAGAAAAAGTGGGAGGGAAGGCAGAAGAACTGTCTTGGGAAATCTTTCGCGATACTTTGGTGGAACAGGCGGAGCAAGGGGTCGATTATTTTACGATCCATGCGGGAGTCAGACTTCCTTTTATTCCACTTACGGCAAAACGAATCACCGGCATCGTCTCACGCGGCGGCTCAATCATGGCCAAGTGGTGTTTAGCGCATCATCAAGAAAACTTTCTCTACACCTATTTCGAAGAGATCTGCGAGATCATGAAACGATATGATGTTTCCTTTTCACTGGGAGATGGACTCCGTCCCGGTTGCATTGCGGATGCAAATGATGAAGCTCAGTTCGCCGAACTCAAAACACTTGGAGAGCTGACTCAAATCGCCTGGAAGCACGATGTCCAGGTAATGATCGAAGGGCCCGGTCATGTCCCGATGCACTTGATTAAAGAAAATATGGATAAGCAGTTGAAGGAATGTCACGAGGCTCCATTCTATACTTTAGGACCGCTAACGACTGATATCGCCCCTGGGTACGACCACATGACTTCGGCGATTGGAGCGGCAATGATCGGTTGGTTTGGTACGGCTCTCCTCTGCTATGTCACTCCGAAGGAACACCTTGGGTTACCTAATCGTGAGGATGTGAAGCAGGGAATCATCGCATACAAAATTGCCGCCCATGCTGCGGATTTGGCGAAAGGGCATCCTGGCGCACAACTCCGAGACAATCTTTTATCTAAGGCTCGCTTCGAATTTCGTTGGCAGGATCAATTCAATCTATCACTCGATCCCGACACCGCCATCGCCTATCACGACGCCACCCTTCCCTCGGAGTCGGCCAAACTGGCGCATTTCTGCTCGATGTGCGGCCCGCATTTTTGTTCGATGAAAATTACTCAAGAGGTAAGAGAATACGCCGCGACACAAGGGATCACAGATACTCAAATTGCTTTGACTCAAGGGTTAAAAGAGAAATCGAAGGATTTTATAGATCGTGGAGGTAGGATCGACTAGACCTCTGCTACTCCGTCAATCTAATGATGAACGTACCTGCAAGGGTTCTAACTGCCAGCCCGAGCTCAATGTTAATGACCGTCAAACAACGATAATCCAATGCAATAGGGGCAATATCTCCATCATCCTCGGGAGCGCAACACTCCCCTCTTTGACTACAAATTTCATCTCTAAATCTGTTTGTGACATCCTGACATAAAACCGGTTCAGAATTTTCAGTGATGGTAGTTTGAAAGACAGTTCCATCCGGTTGAAAAATCTCTGGCACGGCATCGAAGACTGCTTTAACTTTTCGATAAGCCACGCAGCTTTCTTGTTCATTTCTACAATCTTCAAACGCTTGTCCCTCCAATCCAGCACATTCACAAAAATCGCACAGCTCAATATCAAGCGTCGCTTCTAGATGATCGGGGCTAAAGGAAGTAAATTCTATATTAGAATCAAACTCGGTCCCCCCTTGATCCTCTACATTCCCTTCACAAAATGTAGGAAAAAGTGAATCGACGGTTCCATCGGGTTGGGGGAAATCGGTAAAGTCGCTCCCATTCTCGATTAAAATCGATAACTCATCTTTAGCTTGAGCTGGCTGAGATAAGTATAGAATGAAGATGCATGACACCAACAATCCTCGAATAAATATTTTAAATTCCCTCACAACTCACTCTCCTTCTAAATGCGATGTAATAACCAAGAGCTTTCGAGCACATTTAAAATTCGTGTATTTTCTCCTTGTCCAGAAATAATCCAAACATAGCGATGATCGATATTTCGCCGGCCGATGGAATCAACATAACTCCCTTGCGCTGAGGTAATCGCTCCTGATCCAGCCCCTTTGACCAATCGTGCATCAGCACAAACCGCTCCAGCCGGAATCAATGAGCAAATATCAATGGTAGGATCTTGATGAGGATACTCAAAAAATTGCATCGATTGCGCGCACACTTCATCTCCCGCATCGACGAAAAGACAGGCAGGCATTAAAAAAGAGGTTTGAGTTCCGGAAACCGCAACGCTGCTCAGTCTGCCATATTGAACGGTACCAACGTTGTTTCCATTCTTGTCGAAAACAGTAAAGTTTGTTGCCTCTTGAATTGCTTGATTTTTGATCGCCAGACTACCGACAGGATTTCCACCTAAAGGAAAACCATCTGCCACCACCACACGGGTTTCATTATCCAATGCTCCTGCAAATGGAACAGGCAGAGGAACTGGCTTTCCTTGGACACCCCCCGAACAACCGGCTAAAATGAAAAGGAATAATAAAGAAAAGAGAAAACCCAGAAAACCCCTCATATATCACCCCTCTAGCTTTGGAAAAATCAAACACTTATTGTTTCTTCCAAATCAACCAATACCCCTGTAATTGCAATTGTAGGTACCTCCCCCAAATAACACAATACTAAATTTTTAAGACTTAAATACTTTGCTGAAGACAAGGTGCATTACAAAAATGAGCAAAAAAAAGGCCCAGAACTAAGGGGCTCTGGGCCTAGTCTAAAGTATGGTTAATTTAGAAAGTAATATCTAACGTTGTATCATTTCCGGCGGTGATATTAAGATCGGCACTTTGAGTTGCCAACCCGCAAGTCGTACTAACGGCATCGTAATCCCCGACCGATAGAGGGGTAGAATAGCTCCCTCCATTGACTACATCTTGGGACTCAACTTGGATTGCTTCAGCAATCGCATCGAGAGTTACCTCCTGACGGAAACTAGTGTGCACAAACATATCGAGCTCGGCCCCACCCACCGTGACTAATCCAACGGCATTGCCAAAGTCTGAACTGCTGAGAGCCAAGTCCTGAACCGGTGCTTCACCAGCAATCGCTGTGAAATTAACCGCAGCAGGCGAAAACCCGTCGGCTGTTGCTACTAGATTATAAGAACCTGGTTTGACAAAGAGTTGATAGGAACCATTTGCGTCGGTAATCGCCGAAGTTCTGACCAACACCGCATCTTTAAGATCGGAAGCAGCGGCATCGAAAACTTGCGCTGAAACAACTACTCCAGCAATCGGCGAGGCATCTGCGGAATTGGTGACGGTTCCACTAATCAGCGTAAAACTGTCGGTCGACACCAATTTGATCGTCGGCTTCAAATTATAATTACCGCTGTTACCAGCAACCACCACGGAAGCGGCAGCATCAAAATCAAGAATCAACTCAGTCGTCTGATTGGGAACCACTTCACACTGCCCGGCACAAACAATTTTTAAGCCAGTCTGAGGTCCGCTTGGAACTTTGAGTTCATGAATTTCTTGATCATCTGCATCAATGACATAATTAGCAAAAGGATGGGGATGGCAAAGGAGGTTCGGTTGATCATCCGGAGTACTGCCAATGATTAAACGAATTTGAGTATAACTCCCCGCCGCTAAAGGCCCAGCCCCTAGCCCTTCCACCACTCCATCGGTCAAATCGAGAAGATTGTAGGTACGTTGAGGGGTCGCAACTTCAAGCCATCCACCATCTGCTTCTTCAGCCTCCGGGTTAAGATGTACCATGACGCTGTCAATAGTGACATAAACGGCAGAATAATCTTCCGTCGGTGCATCCGTTAATCCAACGGATAAAGTGCCATTATCACTCCCTGCCCCGCCACAACCCAAAAATCCTAAAAGCGGTAATAAAAGAAATGTTCGTTTGAGGTATTTTAAAATCGATTTCATAATTTCCTCCTATTTTGATGAATGAAAAGTCCCCAGGTTAGACGACATCTCCTAACATGTGTCACAATTATTTAAAAGAAATCTGATCGATCGGTACCAATTCTCCCGGTTTCATTTTCCCCAGTCGAATTTTTCCATGTTGAACTCGAATCAAGCGCAACACCTTAACCTCAAAGGCTTGCAACATTCGTCGTATTTCCCGTTTCATCCCTTCGCGTATTTCCATTTCTATCCAAATCCCCGGAGAGTATTTAAATAATTGTGGAGAAATTTGTTTCAATTTAAAAACGCGCGCTTTTTTCCCATCTAAAAAAATTCCTGATAACAAAGATTGTTTTTCTTTGTCGGTCAAAAGGCGCGAGATTTGGACATGATAGATTTTTGGAATTTGAAAAGAGGGGTGGGTATATTTTTGAATCAACTCCCCATCATCCGTTAAAAGCAGCAGCCCTTCGGAGTCTTTGTCTAAGCGACCGACAGAGTTCACTTCAGGTGGTAACTCAAGTTGGTCATAGATCGTTTTTCTTCCCAACTCGTCCCGCTTGCTCACCACCAGACCACGTGGTTTATAATATTTGTAATAATTAAAATTGGATTGTAGTTCGATTAGTTTCCCATCGACTTGAATGGAATCAACCGCAGGATCAACCTTTTGACCTAATTGTCGAACGATTTGCTGATTGACCTCGACTCGACCCGAAAGGATCGCTGTTTCGGCGTGACGCCGGCTAAACAAACCGGCACGAGACAAGATTTTCTGTAACCGCTCAGGGGGCATCGACCTTGTCTTCCTTCGCTGGAGTCGTAAAGATATCCCCTTCCAGCTTTTGCAGATTCTTCAAGCTGCTTTCAATCTCCCCCAAAACCTCTTCCTCTTCTTCATCCAAGACCGGAGATAAAGAAGCGAGCGTCGACATCGAACTTACTAAATCTTCCTCTTCGGAAACATTTTCGACGATCACCCCTTCTTCAGCCGCCTTTTTATGGAACTCCTCTTCAAGCTCACGCAGCTCTCTTAAGGTGGGAAGCTCTTGTAATCCTTTCAAGCCAAACAATTCGAGGAAGGCGGAAGTTGTTCCATAAAGAAGAGGCTTCCCTGCTTCCTCTTTCTTTCCAACGATTCGGACCAGATTTTTCTCAAGCAGAGTTTTTAACACCCCTCCTGAATCAACCCCGCGAATCATATCGATCTCAATTCGAGTGATCGGTTGACGATACGCCACGATCGCTAAGCTTTCGAGGGAAGGTTTAGAAATTTTAGTCGGCTTGGGATCGTAAAAACTTTGCAACAACTTGGCATTTTCAGGTCGGGTGCGGAATTGCCAGCCATTGGCTACTTCGATGAGGAGAATTCCGCGAGAAGGGTTTTGTAAATATTCTTCGGAAATTTCTTGAAGCGCTTTTTGGAGATCAGAGCGGCTGATCTTTTCACTCTCCTTTTCAGCTACCGCTTTTAGCTGGGCTTCGGGGTCTTGTGAATTTTTGGAGATGGAATCGCTTGAATCGGAAGTCTCCGCTGAACTACTTTTTTCATATCGACTGATTGCCGATAGCATCTCGCTAACCTTCAATGGTGCTTCGGCGACAAAGATGAGACTTTCTAGAAATGATTTGAGTTGGCTTTGTTCCATAAAAAATTCCTTATTTATTGCAACGTCACCTGACCATCGATATCTTGCTGCTCAGCCTCCGAAAAAACCGGCGTGAGATAGATTTCATCTAACGTATTCGCCTGCTTGATATGTAAAAGCTTGAGTCGGACCATCTCCAGGATCGCAAGAAATGTCACCACCAATTGGGTTCGGGTAATATCCCCCGCAAACAATCGGGAAAATTCGGTCACCTCTTTCCCCTTTAATAGATCCATCAATTCATAAATCCGCTCGGAGACCGAAACCCTTTCAGCCTCCACCTCATGCACGGTGATTTTCGGGGCCTTTTTCAGCAGTTCATGAAAACAATGCACGAGTTGAAAGAGATCAACCTCGACTTTTTCTTCTTCCGGTGTCGCATTGTCTTCAAGCGCACGGTGGATAAAAACATCTCGATTCAACATCGGTCGCGCCTCTAAGCTCTGCGCTGCCTCTTTATATCTTTGATATTCCAAAAGACGTTTGATCAAATCTAATCGAGGATCTTCAGGCCCCTCCTCTTTTTCCCCTTCCTGATCAGGTAGCAAGAGCTTCGATTTGATGTGAGTGAGCTCACTTGCCATCAGTAAAAAATCACCGGCGAGGTCGATATTTAATTCTTCGAGAAGATTAAGATATGAGAGATATTGTTCGAGCATCAAGTGAATCGGTATATCGAGGATATCGAGATCATTTTTTTTGATGAGATGGAGGAGTAGATCGAGTGGCCCTTCGAACATTTCCAAATCTACTTTATAATTTTTGGTGATTTCAAGATTCATAGTCCCATCACCTCATAAACTTTCTTTAAAGTTTCTTTTGCTATTTTTCTCGCAGTCTCCGAGCCGGCCTCAAGGATTTCATTCAATCTCTTGGTTTGAGCGCCCCATTCTCTTCTTCTTTCTTGGATCGGGGCAAGAAATTTTAACAAATTTTCACAGGCATCTTTTTTATCTTCCACACAACCGATCTTTGCGGAGCGACAATCGACATTAACTCTCGCGATAGTCTCTGCCGGAGAAACCAGACGATGATAATCAAACAACGTGCAAACATCCGGATTACCAGGATCACTCCTGCGACCACGAGCAGGGTCAGTCACACACTCCATCATCTTTTTTCGTATATCGTCAGGGGTATCACTAAGATAAATCGCATTCCCATAACTCTTCGACATCTTCCTCCCGTCAATCCCAGGAACTTTGGGAGCAGGGGTCAAGAGCGGCTGTGGCTCCACCAAAATATTTTGATAAAGATGATTAAACCGGCGAACAATCTCTCGCGATAATTCTAAATGCGCCACTTGATCTTGCCCAACGGGAACTAGGTCGCCATTGTAGATCGCCACATCGGCGCATTGCAGAAGGGGGTAACCTAGAAAACCGTAGGTAGAGAGATCACGGTCTTTCAGTTCCATTTTCATCTCTTTGTAACTGGGGACTCTCTCTAACCATCCCAATGGAGTAATCATCCCGAGGAGGAGTTGGAGTTCTGCATGCTCGGGAACGCGGGATTGGAGGAATAAAGTTGCTTTCTCGGGATCAAGTCCTGCCGCCAACCAATCGAGGAGAATGTCTTGGACCGATTGACGGATGACTGAAGGGTTTTGATACTCAGTCGTCAATGCATGCCAATCGGCGATAAAAAACAGACATTGATATTGTGCCTGAAGCTCGACCCAATTCTTGAGAACACCAAAATAGTGACCTAAGTGTAATTTACCGGTAGGACGCATCCCACTGACGACGATTTTGGATTTTTTTTCCATAAATTATGCCGGGATCAATCGCTCCGCCAAAAACCGAATGGGATATGACAAGTATCTAAATCCCCCAAGATAAAACATTCCAAACAAAACGAGCATCCCATACCGAGCAAACCGATCATAAGAAATCGCCCATCGTGATGGCAAAATGCCAGACAAGACTTTTCCCCCATCTAAGGGATGAATCGGAATAAGATTAAAAAATCCAAGCGCTAAATTGATCCAAACCGAAATTTGCAAAAGTTGAAGCGTCGCCCCAATACAAGTAGCAAGTATGGGATAGTCGAGCAGCCATTCATTTCGGAACAACGGAAGGGTCTGCTGAAACCCTCGTAACATGGTTGCAAAAAGAATCGCCAAAAAGAAGTTACTCATCGGCCCCGCCAGCGCAATCCACATCCCATCACGCCGCGGACGAGCCAAATTTCGATAATCGACGGGGACCGGTTTTCCCCACCCGCCGATAGGAATAAGCCCTGGCGAGAACCAGGTAAAAAGCGGAAGCAAAAAAGTCCCAATCAGATCCATATGAGGAAGGGGGTTAAGGGTAATCCTACCGAGAGATTTTGCCGTTGGATCTCCCAGTCGATTGGCAACGTACGCATGAGCCGATTCGTGAAATGAGAGGGCAAAAAGAAATGCGGGAAAATACAAAATTAAAAGTCGAAGCTTTTCTTGAAGCATAATTTTCTCTTACTGAGATTTGTTCCGAGAAGCAAGAGGTGATGAGCTAGGATCTTGGGTGAACTTTATGAATCTGTTTCAGTCTTTCTGAAGAAACGTGAGTATATATTTGTGTTGTTGCTAAGTCAGCGTGCCCCAGCATCGCTTGGACAGATCTCAAATCAGCACCATGATTGAGTAAATGAGTGGCAAAAGAGTGCCGCAGTTTATGTGGACTGATCTCCTTTTTGACACCTGACAATTTGGCGTATTTTTTTAGCAAGAGGAAGAATTGTTGCCGAGTCATCTTGGTTCCGCGATTGCTGACGAAAAGGTAATCCGAGAGCTTCCCCTTGAGCAGTTTGAATCGCGCCCCCTCCAGATATTCCCGAATAAATTGCAGTGCACTCCTTCCAATCGGCACCAGACGCTCCTTAGAGCCTTTTCCTAAGACTTTAAGAAATCCCATTTCCAAATGGACATCCCCCGCCTTGAGATGGACGAGTTCCGAAACCCGCAAACCGGTCGCATAAAGCAACTCCAGCATCCCGCGGTCACGAGCCCCTAGTGGAGTAAGGAGGTTAGGCTGGGCAAGGATGGAATCGACCTCCTCTTGAGTCAGATAGTGAGGCAGAGGTCTTCCCAATTTGGGCAGCTCGAGGTGAATGGTTGGATCGATCTTGAGCCATTTTTCTTTGAGGGCAAAACGATAAAACATCCTCAGTGTGGAAAGACGCCGAGCGGTCGACCTCCCCTTTTGGCCTCGGTCGTATTCTTTGGACAAGAAATCACGCAAATCCTGTTCATTGATCGCTAATAAATTTTTGTTTTTGAAAAATTGACTGAAGAGGATGAGATCACGCCGATAACTCTCCACCGTATTTTTGGCCAAATTTCTCTCCAGGCGAAGAAAATTAAGAAAAGATTCGATCCAATTAAAGTTGCTCTCTTGCATCCGAATCGCATTTTATTTAAAAAGCAGCCAATGTCCACCAAGGTTTACATCCCACGCCCCAAAGATTTGCAATTTTTACCAACCGCTCCCACTATTGAAGAGAATTTAGATCAGACTTGGAACCTCGAGATTGGGCCTGGCAAGGGGGAATTTATTTTATCCATGGCAGAAAGCCACCCGGAGCAAAACTTTGTCGCCATTGAGTTAAAACGTGGTCGATTTGAGAGAATCGCAAGACGTGCAGAAAATAGGGAGTTAAAAAACCTCTATGTGATTTTAGGAGATGCGCGAGAGTGTCTTTATCGCTTGTTTCAACCAAAACTATTTCAGAAAATCTATATCCTATTTCCTGATCCTTGGCCGAAAAATAAACATGCCAAACATCGACTATTAAAACCTGAATTAATCCGGCAATTAAAAGAGTTTCTGAAACCAAATGGAGAAATCTTTTGCGCCACCGATGCAGGGGATTATTCCGAAGAGATTGTTTCTGCTTTTGAGGTTGTGGGGGAGTTTGAGAAAAATCGGATCGATTCTTTATATCCGACTTATTTCGAAAAAAAATGGCAGGCGGCACAACGCAAAATCGATTATTGGAATTTTAAAAAAATCGCCACGCTCCCAACCCTCTCCACCTGAGGGAGAGGGGCAAAATCAAGCGGCATCCCTAGCAACCACATTATATAAAGTATCTCTTTCGACCGGATCTCTCCCCGCCTCTCGAATCAATCTCACCAATTCTTCTCGCGTCAACCCTTCGGGGGTCTTGGCCCCTGCCATATGAACAATCTTCTCTTGCATCACCGTCCCATCAATATCATCTGCACCGAAATTGAGTGCCAGCTGCGCAATCTTCACCCCTGTCATGATCCAATACACTTTGATGTGATCGAAGTTGTCGAGAAAAATTCGGGAGATCGCAATATGCTTGAGATCGGAAAGCCCCGTCGGAGGGGGCAGGTGCGCCAGTTGGGTATCATAAGGAATGAAACTGAGAGGAATAAAAGTCTGAAACCCTCTGGTCTCATCTTGAAGATCGCGAAGCAATTGCAGGTGCTCGACCTTATCTTCATCATTTTCGACATGACCATACAGGAGTGTCGCATTGGATCGTAGCCCCATCTGATGTGCAATGCGGTGAATCGCCAGCCAGCGTTCGGCACCGATCTTATTGATACAAACAAGCTTACGAACTCGCTCGGTAAGCACCTCAGCTCCACCCCCAGGCAAGGAACCTAAACCCGCTTCGACTAGCCGCTGCAGAACTTCTTGAATCGACTGTCGACTGATTTTCGCAAAATAATCGATCTCAACCGCGGTAAAGGCTTTCAGGTGGACATGGGGAAATTCTTTTTTGAATTCTCGAAGCAGATTTTCATAATACTCAAACTTCAGTTCAGGATGCAGCCCTCCCACCATATGAAATTCCGTTGCCCCCTGAACCGCCGCTTCTCTACCAAGCCGTTTCATCTCTTCAACGGAAAGCTCATAGGCCTTGGGAGAATTTTTCGGCTGGCCAAATTCACAGAATTTGCAATCGACGTAACAGACATTGGAATAATTGATGTGTCGATTGATGTTGAAATAGGCGTTGCGACCATTTTTTTTGTCTCGAACGAGATTAGCAATTCTTCCTAACGAAAGAAGGTCATTGGAACGAAATAACGTGAGACAATCCGATGGATGGATTCTTTCACCCGCGGAAACTTTTTCGTAAATCGATTGAAGAGAAAGATGCATATTATTTTTTGATAAAATTCATAAACCCTGAACGGGTCG
>JBGTGJ010000227.1:0-5555 GCA_041746775.1 bacterium | reverse complement strand
AGCCAAAAAGTCATCGAAGAAAAAATTAGAAGAGGGGAGCTCATCCCACCAGCCATATTTCGAGATAGCGCCAATTATCGTCGAAAAAAATTGAGGCAGATGGAGGAAGATTCATCCGAAAATAATGAAAAAATACTGATTAATCTAGAAGATGAACCTCCGGCCGAGCAATTATGGCGAATCAAAAGAGCATATATGAAGGCCAAGGAAGAAAATCCAAGCATCCTGTTACGACAGACCAGAGGTTTGTTAGAATTTGGTAAGGATCGCGAAGTTTCTTATTCCGAAGAGTTATATCAGTCAGCTTTGTTAGGTAACCCTTATGTAGTTCCTTTAATGACGGACATGGTTTCGAAAGATCCCAAAAATATTTGCTACTTAGGAGAGATCGCGAAGGCGAAAATTCCAGGGATCAGCCGTCAGGCCTTTGAGTCATTAGCAAAATTGAGTCGGGGATATGAGCAGGCTTATAATCAATTGTTGGAAGCATTAGATAAAAATTCTCAAGGAGAGTTTGCTTTGCTTCAATTGGCTTTAGAAGAAGACCCTCGTGCCATTAAAACTTTGGCAGGTTTTATGGTGGCTAATCCGAAGATTATCGCTAGGTTTTTTGAAAGTGCAGAAAGATTAAAGCCTGAAAACTTAGAGATCCTTTCGTTGATGGCGGTTGAGTTAACTCAGAATCGAGAAACAGAGAAACTAGCGATCCAAATTATTTCTTTATTGAGTGAAAGAGTTGTTCATCAGGAAGGGAAGGTAGTTAGGTACACCCTTCAGTCCGAAGCGGCACTTCACGCGCTTTATCGAGCGGCGCTTCTATCTTCACTGATGGTTCCTTATTTTCTGAGAGTTGCCGAATTATTGGAAGGGAATGACAGACTAACCATCTACAGTTCCGAACCGATTCATCTGCTTTATCAAAAAAGTCTTTCGATCATTCGATCCTATGAAGCCGCTGTTGAGAAAAATTCGAGTCATCACTTCAATAGTGAAGACACAAAAGGTGGTAAAAAGGGGGGAACGCCTTTGGCAGGGATTGCCGTGGGTACTGGCTTTTCAGAGTGGATGGATGTTGGGAAGGGAAAATCTGTTATTTTAAATATGGCTGAGACTTTTCCCTTAGATGGGCTTGGACAATTTCTTGGATTGTGGGGGTTGATGACTTTAGGAATTCGACTTTCACGAGGGGAGAGATTTTTTGAATCGATTGGGATATCGATTCGAGATTATTTTAAGCAACAGATTCCTAAAGTTAAACCAACTCTTCCTAAGGTGATCGATTTGTCTGGTGGAGAAGGTCCAAAAATTCCTGCTATTAAGATTGTCGATATTTCGGGAATACCTTCTTCAAAAAGAAGAATAGAAATTGAACGGGAGTTAGACAAGTCGAGGCTGGAGTATATTAATTCACTGAAGAATCGACGGCGGCCTTCAGCGCGGGTTAAGTTGCCACAATAATGAATCGGTCATTCTACGACAACCCAAACACTATCCTCTTTAATTTCCACTGGGAAAGTTCTCACTTGTAAATCAGGGATGGAGTGACCGCACTTTCCGATCTTCACACAGTGTCCGTCTCTAATATCAAACTGCCAGTTGTGCGAGGTACACATCACCACATATTTTGAGATGAGTTGGCTCTTCGACAACGGGTAATCGGCATGAGGACAGGCATCTTTGATGGCGTAAAATTCGTCTTCGACCCGAAACAGGGCAATGGTGAAACGGTCTAATGGAATCGCCTTGGCCTTGCCTGGAATGAATTCTGAAATCTTTCCGCCGTACACCCGACCATCTACAATTTGTGCTCGTTTTTTTTTGGGAACGTAGTCGACTCCAAAGGCGCCATGCCCTTCGAGGATATCCCATTGTGGATCTTTGTTGGTTGGCTTTTCCATTTTATTTCCTGGAGTTTGACAATTGATGGTCGAATATTTTTGCGACAATGAATTGTCGCACTCCGGGATTACATGATATTCAATTGCAATTTCGCTGCCTCGGACATCTTTTCTGGGCTCCACGTAGGTTCCCATACCAATTCAACTTTGGCAGCATTAACCCCTTCGACCGATTTCACTTTTGATTCTACTTCACCTGGTAGGGTACCGGCAACGGGACACATCGGAGAGGTGAGGGTCATTTGGATGTTGATGTTTTGGGAGTCATCGATGTCGATTTTGTATATTAATCCGAGTTCGTAGATGTTGACGGGGATTTCTGGATCATAACAGGTGCAGAGTGCATCGATCACTTTCTGTTCCAAAATCGTTTTATCGATTGGGGTGGCCATCGCCTGCCTCCTCTTCTTCGGTTGAAACGGTTTCTTCTTTCCCTTCCATCGCGGACCGCAAAGTATGCCAAGCTAAAGTGGCGCATTTGACGCGGGAGGGGAATTCACAGACGCCTGAGAAGACTGCCAATTTTCCTAAATCTTCGGGAGGTTCCGTATGAGGTTTACCCGTGACCATCTGGTGGAATTTTTCAAAAATTTTTTCGATCTCTCCCCTGGTTTTCCCCTTCACACTCGAGGTCATCATGGAGCTGGAGGCCTTGGAGATGGCGCAGCCTGAGCCTTGGAAACCGATATCTTCGATTCGGTCCCCTTTCATCTTCAAATAGACCTTCAGTTGATCGCCGCAAAGTGGGTTGTACCCCTCAGCCGTGTGATTGGCATCCTTCAGCTCGCGATAATTTTGCGGCTGTTTGTTGTGATCGAGGATGACCTCTTGATATAATTCGCTTAATTCAGACATTTTTTACCTGAACACTTTCTTTACCTGTTCAATCCCTTTCACCAACTGTTCAATCTCTTCCTTTGTATTATAAAACGCCATCGAGGCCCTTGCGGTAGCAGGCAATCCCAATCGTTTCATGAGCGGCATATTGCAATGATGCCCAGTGCGAATTGCAATTCCTTCGTTGTCTAATATCGTTCCAATATCGTGAGGATGAATCCCTTCGATGATGAACGAAATGACACTCGCCTTCTCTTTCGCCGTTCCAATGATTTTCAATCCTGCAATTTCGGAAAGTTTCTCATGTCCATATTCCAAAAGCTCTGTTTCATGATCTAGGCGGGTTTCCCAATCGATATTGCGAAGATAATCGATGGCGCTTCCCAATCCGATCGCTCCGGCGATGTTGGGGGTGCCGGCTTCAAACTTATAGGGGAGTTCATTATAAGTCGTTTTTTCAAAGCTAACTGAACGGATCATGTCGCCACCCCCCTGATAAGGAGGCATCTTTTCCAGGAATTTAGCCTTGCCGTAAAGCACTCCAATACCAGTGGGACCAAAGAGTTTGTGGCCGGAGAAGGCGTAGAAATCGCAATCTAGATCTTGCACATCGATTTGAAGATGGGGAACCGCTTGGGCTCCATCAATCAATACGGGAACATTGAAGTGACGGGCTCTTTCGATCATTTTTTTAATCGGATTGATGGTTCCTAGCGAATTAGAAATATGGTTGAGGGCGACGAATTTTGTTTTTTCTGTCAGAAGTTTTTCAAACTCATCAAACAATAATTCCCCTTCGTCACTGACGGGAATCACTCGGAGGATTGCTCCAGTCTGCTCACAAACCATCTGCCAAGGGACGATGTTGGAGTGATGTTCCAACGTGGAGATGAGGATTTCATCCCCTTGCTTCATAAAGGTTCGACCGTAGCTTTGAGCGACTAAGTTGATCGCCTCGGTGGTGCCGCGGGTGAAGATAATTTCTTTTGCCTCTTTGGCGTGAAGGAATCGCTGCACCTTCGAGCGAGCATGCTCGTATTCCTCGGTTGCTCGTTCACTCAGCAGGTGAACTCCGCGATGGATGTTGGCATTTTCCGCTTCGTAAAAATTTCTGACTCGATCGATCACTGCTTGAGGTTTTTGGCTAGTGGCGGCGTTATCGAGATAGACTAGAGTTTTGTTTCCTTTTACTTTTTGGGTAAGGATAGGAAAGTCTTGCCGGATCTTCCAAACGTCAAATTCTGAGAGAGATTTTTTTTGGCCTGCGGTTATCATATTTTCTTTATCGCCAACCTCCCCAATATTTTTTGTTGAAGATAATTCCGCACCCCTTCCACGCCGATCGGCTCTACCATCTCACTCGCAAAGGCGTAGGTGAGAATATTCCTCGCCACCTCGGCATCAATTCCTCGTGCTCTCAAGTAAAAGAGCTGATTTTCATCTAACCTTCCAATCGTGGCGCCGTGATTGCACTTCACATCATCGGCAAAGATTTCCAGCAACGGCTTGGTGTTGATCAACGCATTATCCGAAAGGATCAGATTTTTGTTGGTCTGGCGTGCGGAAGTTTTTTGAGCATCGGGACGAACGACGATCTTGCCGTCGAAGACCCCTTGAGAGAAACCGTCTAAAACCCCTTTATACATTTCGGTGCTAGTGCAATGGGGTTTGGCATGATCGATGGTGGTGTGATTATCAACGTGTTGTTTGTCACTCACCATATAAAGACCATTGAAGGTCGTTTCAGCCCCTTCGGCATTGAGCAGAGTAGAGAGATCATTTCGAGTTAGGGCAGCCCCCCATGAAAAATTGTGGGAGCGATAAACACTCTGCGTGGCTTGTTTGACGCTGGTGGAAGCAATATGAAAGGCTTGTAGGCTTTCTTCTTGAATCTTGTGATGATCCAAAATCGCGTTTTCTTCTAAGACGATTTCAGTCGCGGCGTTGGTGAAATAGGTTTCGTTTTTTTCGCTCACATAACCTTCAAAGATGGAAGCCTGCGAGTGAGCTCCTAAAATAAAGAGATTGTGCGGGTGGGATAAGTATGGGGTTTGTTTGCCGGTGAAGAAAAACAAAAACTGAATCGGTCGATCGAGAATCGTTCCACTGGGAATATAAACAAACGCCCCATCTTGAGTGAAGGCGGCGTTGAGCGCAGCAAAGGGGTGAGTTTGATAGGGGGTCAATTGGTGCAGATGCTCTTCTACCAGTGAAGTGTGATGCTCCAGCGCACGGGCAAGACTGCCGATCAAAACTCCATTGGGTAAATTTTGGAACGAGGAGTGTTCTTTCGAGTAATGCCCATCCACAAAGACAATCCGGTAGTTATCTTCACACCCAAAATTCCACTTCGAAAGATCCTCTTTCTTCAAGCCATTTGGTTCGTAATGTGTAACCAGGCGAAAAGAATTTTGGAGGATAGGATCAACGCCAGTGTATTTCCAGTTTTCTAATTTTCGCGTGGGGAAGCCCAGCTGAGTGAAGTATTTCAATCCTTCCTGACGACGCTCTTCTAAAAAAGCAGGTCCCCCTTTGGGGAGTTCTTTTTCAAATTGTTTTAAATATTGATCTAGCATTTCCTTAAACTCCTGCTTGTGCCTTTTCTTCGACGACCCAACCATAACCTTTTTCTTCAAGATGATGTGCCAGCTCTTTGTCTCCGGAAGTTATGATCTTTCCATCCGACAAGACGTGCACGTAATCAGGAACGATGTAGTCCAATAATCTTTGATAGTGAGTCACTAAGAGGATCGCGCGATCTTTACTTCGCAGAGTGTTGACTCCATGGGCAACGATCTTGAGGGAGTCGATGTCGAGGCC
>JBGTGJ010000226.1:0-5553 GCA_041746775.1 bacterium | reverse complement strand
CCCCTTGGTGATGCTGATTTTAGGTAAACTTGGACTGGTAAAATCGACTTCGTTAAAGAAAGCCCGTAAATATGCGGTCGTCGTTATCTTTCTGGTCGCTGGAGTTTTAACCCCGGGGCCGGATGTCCTTTCTCAGGTTTTGATGGCGGTTCCACTATTGGTTCTTTATGAGGCGGGAATTTTGATGGTGAGTTTTTTTGGGCGGGCTGAAAAAGTTATCGAGCTGACATAAACTGCTCGGTGGTTTCAAACGATTCGATGGTTGCGATCAAACAATGATTATTGGCATTTTCTTCTTTGGCCTTTTTGTAATCGATCGAACGTCCGGCAAGCCGGCGCGAATAAATTTCGCGAAACCCCTCCGCAAATAATTCACTCGCATTAGGCGCCCCTTTTTTATCGGGAAAAGAAAAAGAAATCCCGTTTTCTTGGATGACAAACAGCGGCGGATGAGGAAACTTGCGCCAAATATGATCAAAAATAAAGTGAACCCCATTCAACATCTGGTAATAGATGGCATGTCCCAGTTCGTGAAAAAGGGCGTGTTGATAAACCGAGTAGACCCGTTCCGCCTTATTTTTCCCCCCTTGGGCTTTAGTATTTAAAAGACGGTCAGAAAAAACAAAAATCTTGTTGGATTCCCGAAAATAGGCCCCCATGACGCTTTTTTCTTCATTCTTCCGTTTTGGGTAATCCCTTTCAAAAATGTTCCTCGACCCAATCTGGATAGAAAGAGGAATTTTTTTGGATATCCCCTGTAAAATCCTACGATCCACCCCTTGAAGCACCTGGACCAATCGATTCCACAGTTCTTTTTTCTGAACCCCTTCCGAGTCCGCAAAATCAATCTTTATCGATACTCCGCGCACTGACACTACTGGCTGTTGAGGATCCCAAACCAAAATGTCCGATTCCAAAGACAAAGGCTCAACTTTTCGCGTTGGCAATTGATTCAGCGAAGAGAGGTCACATAAAGTTGGAGGAAGAATATCAGCCATATTGTTATGATCGGAATCATGAAGAAATTGTTGTGATCTTTCTAAAATCTACTGCAAATCTTCGGCAACAAATTCAATAAATCCCAAATAACCCCTTAAGACAGGATGGCCAGGTATTGGGATCCCGGTCAGAGTGATACTCGTCCTGAGTCTTAGATCTATCGCGATGGACAAATTTGAGATTCTCTACTGAAATTCAGACTATCCTAAACTTTTCCCTAAGGATTGCACGCAACAAAAGCAACGTCCTACCGATAATTATATCGTGGAAATTGAAAAAGCTTTAAACCTAGTCTCCCAAATGCGTGAGTGGCAAAAGATCATTTTTCCGGAAGGAAATGCCTCTCTTAGCTACTGCACCGTTCTCAATACGAACTCCAAAGATTACGTGTGCATCGCGGTAAGAAAAAATGACCTCCAGAAGAAATACCATTATTCCTATCCTATTATTATTATGGGAGGGGATGCAAAAAATTATCGTTTCTTCACTGACCGATTTCCAGCGCAACCCCGCTCGAAACTTGAGCAAAGATTTCGCAAAGTCGAAGGTAGAATTGAAAATACTTTTCAACTAAATTTTAAGATACATCCCTATTTTTCAATAGGGGATTCGGTCACTGTAAAATATTACACCATGCTCCAAAAATCTGTAGGTGAGTCGACAAACAAACCCGAAATTCCCCTTCAAAGTGGTGAGTCTAAATTAAATAGTAAAATCGGTAAAACCACCTTCTCCGCAAATCTTCATCCAACTATTAGTCAAGCAGCAACCATTTCAACCGCGTCAAAAGTATTTCGAGCGGCACGTAATTTTTTCTTTGCAACATCAAGGGAAAAGAAAAACTGGGAACAACAACTCAACCTTCTTGAAGAAATCGAATCGATTAATTCTCCTGAATTCCTCCCCCATCTTCTTATTATTACTTCTTATGATGTCAGTAATGATCACCACTATACTTTAGATCACGCTGTCATTGCGAAGGCCGATGCTTGTATTATTAATTTATTGCCTCAACTAAATATCAAAGAACTCATCAAACTTCGGGACGCTTATATCATTCGGTTAGAAAAGGTTAAAAGTTATTGGAAAAAAAATGCCCCTCTTCTTGGCTCAAAAAGATCTTCTGAAATACATATCCAGAGAGTCGAAAATGTAGTTTCCGAAGTTAAAAAGGAAATTCAGCAGCAATTACAAGACAGCAGAAAAACTCGCAAAATAGATCTGGTGAAACCGACAGCCGATTATGTTTCAACCCATTACTTTTATACCGCTATAGGTTTTGGCCGATTTCTCGAGAGTTTTCCTCAAGGTTTTTTTTCACTGGCACAGGATAGCAATCCAGTTAATCTGCTTCCTCGTCTGGTGACAGGCGTTATTTTTAGTTTAGGAAAAGGGATTTTTTATGACTCCATCCAAACCGCCAAGGGGCTATTATCGACTGGTGTACACGGTTATAACGGGGCCGATTGCGGGGAGGGGTTGGGTAATTTCATCGCTTCAGTCGTTCCTTTAAAGAAATTAACAAAAAGCCCTCGCTTGCGCCCTTACTTAAACCCGATCTTAGGTCCTTCCAAGGTAAAACCAACGCTCACCCCTTTGCAAGTTTTCTTGGAAGAGGTAAAAAAGTACTCTCCCGAGGAACTCTCTCCAGAAATTTTCGAACAAATTCGCACCACTCAAAACAGACACCCCTCTGAGATTAAACCTAAAGATTTGGCGAATATCAGAAGAAAAATAGCCGATTTTCAGATGGTAAAAGACTTGCAGAAGAACATAGATACCTTGCGTATTGAATTGGAAATGTTGGCTCCGCATAGCAAAAGGATTCGCTCTCTACAGGTAAGCTTTCTTGAAAAAGCTCGTGATCGTGGAGCAAATGTTACAGAAGCCCTTTTGGGAAATTTAAAAGGGATATTAAACGAAGCTAGAAAAATTGTCCGGGAAACGGACATTACACCATCACCTGAACCGGTAGGGAAAAAGTCAGGTTCACGAGCTCAACGCAGAAAGGGATATAGCCCCCCAAGGCAAACCCAAAAATCTATCGAACCGTTGTCAACGGACACAGTTGTAAAAACTGGCCCTAACAATGCTAACATACAAAGTCCCCTCGATCATGCTATCGACCAACCTCCTAAAATTTTTGATGCACCGATTTTGGAGGATTTAACCGGCCAAAAGGTTACTTCTCGAAATGGAGCCCTCAAAGAGTTGCGCGACTTTTATCAAAGTCATCCTGCCCTCAGAGGCGCTCTTTGGAGGGAGATCCGAAAACTAACCCAGGGTGGCAAAATCGTCCAGGATGCAAAAAAATTAAAAAAAGAAGGCAGATATAGTCTCAGAGTCAGTATCCGATATCGGCTCTTTTTCAGTCCACTGGAAGGAGGACGCTACGAACTAAAGGGAATTGGACATAGGGGAAATATATTCGGGTGGAGTGAAAAATAGTTCATTACTGGCACCGATGGGGAAAGGGGAACTTTCAGTCGGTGGTAGCGGAGAAGAGATGATGAGAGATGGCTTGCTTAATAAACGAAGAGTTTTAATCCATGATGCCGAGCGAAAGCCTTGAAATAAGCATCACGGGTGACAAGAGAAATTTCATGGTCGATACAGGTCTGCGCAATCAGTGAATCTGCCAAACGTGGTTTATAACCTTTTGCCAACAATTTCGACCTTATCATTCCTACTCGCTCCCAATAACCTTCGGTAATTGAAAGTGTTGGCAATTCTTTGATTAACGACGCCACATGAGGGGGTAATTTGGGATCACTTAAAAGTTCTGATAAAACGACCGGAGGGATAACTGCATGTTTTTGTTCAAGGACAAATTCAACCGCCTCGACGTCATTTCCTTTATCCCCCGAAAGATAGGCAATGAAGGAACTCGAGTCGATTGCGATCATAGCCGGTCTTCCCGAAGGCTTTTGAGATCTATGGAAAATTTCACCTTTCCTCTTAATTGGCGAAGCTTTTCGTAAGCCCTGCCAGCGGCCACCAGCTCAAGCCCCTGTCGTATGGTGGGGGTAATCCCCATCTTGGTAGCCAATTGTGCTTTTTTTAGAAGCGCGGAAGGAATTTGAATAGTTATTTTTTTGTCTGCTTCCATCATAATAAAATTTACCAGCCATGATACCATAAGTCAACACGGCATTAGTCAGCAACAAACCCCCGATGCACCTGCCTCAACCCCTCATAAAGAACAATCCCCACCGAAGTCGCCAAATTGATACTCCGCGTTGGCCCCCACATCGGTATGGTGTAAAGCGAATCCGCATATCGTTCCAACATCTCATCCGGTAAACCATTCGTCTCCGAACCAAAAACTAAAAAATCATCTTTCTGATATTGCGGGACGGTGTAGGGTATCTTGGCTTTTTTGGAATAAAAGTAGAGAGAACCAGCTCCACGACGCGATAAAAAATCTTTCCAGTTTTCATAATAATCAATGGTCAGATGCTCCCAATAATCCAACCCCGCCCTTTTCAAGGTCGCATCGTCGGTGGAAAAACCTAGTGGGCGAATCAGATGAAGATGAGAGTTAGTGGCAACACAGAGGCGTGCAATATTTCCGGTGTTAGGTGGAATTTGTGGCTGGTAAAGAACGACATTCATTTACTCAATCCATTTACCAAATCGATCCCAACGAACCCCACCTTGGTCGTGATCGAGCGAAAGCCAGATGAACATCGCCTTCCCTTTGACATTCTCGAGCGGAACAAAACCCCACTCGCGGGAATCGCTGGAGTTGTCTCGGTTATCTCCCATGACAAATAGCTTTCCTTCAGGGACCTTCACATCAACCCCTTCACGAATCTGAAAGCCGGCTTCTTGTTTTAAGTGGGCTGTATTCCCCAATTTTTCAATAAAGAAGGAATAGTCACCATACTCAGGAAAATACGGCATCTCTTTATACTCTTCCCCATTCTTTAACTCCGCCGGAGGCTGTAGCAGCAGCTCTCTCTTGTCTTTAGGATTTTGCCCAACCACGGTGATCGGTTGATACGAAACTTTTTCTCCATTGATATAGACATCATCGCCAGAAACCTTGATGGAATCCCCCGGCAAACCGACCACCCTTTTAATAAAATCGAGCTTCTCATTTAACGGATAGATAAAGACGATTACTTCGCCACGCTGCGGGGTCTTAAAATGAGTTAGCCATTTTTTTGAAAACGGAACTCGGAGACCATAGATAAATTTATTAACGAAGATGTGATCTCCTACCATCAAAGTTGGGACCATCGATTTGCTGGGGATCTTGAATGCCTCAACGACGAAGGCTCGAAGAACGAAGGCAACCAGAACTGCTGTGAGGAATGCTTCAATGTATTCTCGAAATTTTGATTTTTCATTCGATTCGGAATTTATTTTTCCCATAGATACCATTTCTTTTTGATTCATAAATGCTTTCGAAATCTCGTAGGGGCGAAACCTTGTGTTCGCCCGCATCCACGGAATAACGCGGAACCCGGGCGATCACAAGGATGCGCCCCTACATCGATCATCTTAATCAATCTTCAACGCCGCCAAAAACGCCTCTTGCGGAATTTC